>JAWXCG010000036.1:0-12139 GCA_034440555.1 Pseudomonadota bacterium | reverse complement strand
GATCGTCCACCGACTGCCAACGCTGCCCGCAGCAAATAGTGGTTGCCGCGCCGATTCAGCGGCGACCAATCGACGATGATCAGCGGCTGCGGCTGACACAGGCACCACCGGCCCATCGCCGCGTAAATCGATTCCTGCTCAGCAGCCAGATGCACGTTGCTCAACAAACGATCAACGCGCTTCAATGGCGCCGCAACACGTCTGTACCCCGGCCAGGAGCGCGCCAAATCCATCAGCACCAGTCGCCGTCCCTCGATCAATGCAGATACCGATCCGAGCAATGCATCGCGCCGAAGCGCATGCATTGGCTCCAACGCCGAGCGCAAACAACTCTGCAACAATTCGACAGCGTGCATGGCAGGATGCCTCTCTAGTTTGGCGACAAAGAGCAGACCACCTCGTCATGCACGCTTGGTTTTTCCCAGAGGCTACGACTTAAGGCATTGTTTTACAATGAGGAAATATGGGGAAACCTCAGACTCTGACCCCGGTTTCACCTGTTTCATTCTACGCATCGTCCAGATGGCATGCGACACGCGTGTCGTCAAAGCGCTGCGTCGAGTGACCTGGCCTGGCCTGGCTGAGAATCAGCGCTAAACAGCTCGTAATTTGCCAGGTGGAGCCGGTTCCGCTCCAACGTAGACGGGCGCCGCGCGTTCGATTTCGTCATCGGCATCGCTGTTTCGAAACGCATGAGTCTTTTTAAGTGGGTTCCGTGAGTTGATGAAGGCGGGCGGTCTGGTCGCGACGTGGTATCAGACAGTCCAGCGCCCTTTCACGAATGCCAAGGAATCTTCGAATGCCACACCGTAAACTTCCGTCGCGCAGCTTGCTGGCTGCAGCGATCGCCATCTGCACACTTGCCACGGCGACATCGCCCGACACGATGGCGGCAACTTTGCCGTTCACCTTTCCTCAGCCGACTGGCTCCGAGCCGAGCGCCGAAATCGCCAACGTTACGCAGATCATCGTCAAGGTATCGGGCAGTACCGGTAGCAAGGAACAAAGCGAGGCTACTTACATCCAGACCAAAGTCGCCACCTTCAGTGCCACGCTAGGTTGGAACTTGACCTATCTGCGCACGCTCGCCTCTGGCGCCTGGGTGCTGAGCATGCCGACGGCGATGACGCCGACGCAGGCGTTCGCGGAGACGAATCGACTGGCGATCAGCGACAAGCAGATTCAGTATGCGCATCCCGACTATGTGATGAGCGCCCAATTCACGCCCAACGATCCGGATTATTCAAGGCAGTGGCATTACTTTGTGCCGGGCAGTAACGCAGTATCCGGCGTGAATCTGCCGTCGGCATGGGACATCACGCGCGGCCAGGGCGTTACCGTTGCCGTCATCGACACCGGCTACACCAACCATCCGGACCTGCTGTCCAATTTGGCACCCGGCTACGACTTCATCTCCAACCCGCAGTTTTGGGCCGATGGCAATGGCCGCGATGCCGATGCGCACGATCCGGGTGGTGTTCCCTCTGCCAATTTCTGCGGTCAAGGAAATTTCTCGGTGTTCCATGGCACCCACGTTGCGGGCACGATCGCGGCTTTGGGCAACAACGCCCAAGGTGTTGTCGGCGTCGCACATCAGGCGCGCGTGTTGCCGTTGCGCGTGCTCGGCACGTGCGGCTTCGGTGACCTGTCCGACATTGCCGACGCCATCCGCTGGGCCGCTGGCGGCTCGGTGCCGGGTGTGCCGGCCAACGCCAATCCTGCCAAGGTGATCAATCTCAGTCTCGGCGGTCAATCCAACCAGGGTTGCCCGGCGGAGTACGCTGCCGCGATCAATTACGCGATCAGCCAAAACGTGGTGGTGGTCGCTGCCGCGGGCAACTTCAATTCTGATGTCGCTAACGTCTTTCCAGCCAGTTGCGATGGCGTGGTGGCGGTAGCCGCACTCGATCGCAATGGCCAGCGCGCCTACTATTCGAGCTTTGGTGACGGCATCGATATTGCGGCACCCGGCGGCGACATCAGGTTTGCAGGCGGTGTGAATGCCATACTGTCGACCGACAACAACGGGCTGTTCGCTCCGACCACGTCGGCGTACCGTTTCAGTCAGGGCACCAGCATGGCGGCGCCGCACGTGTCAGGCGTGGCCGCATTGCTGCTTGCGCAGCAGCCTTCACTGACGCCGGCGCAGGTGCAGGCCAGGCTGCAGATCTCGGCGCGGCCCTTCGCCGGCAACAGCGACTGCACGATTGGCAGCTGTGGCGAGGGCATGCTTGATGCTCATCGCGCCCTCACTTCGACACCCGCTCAGGGCATCGTGATCAATCAAGGGCTGACCGGCGCCTGGTTTGACGAGGCCACCAGTGGCCAAGGCTTCGCGGTGGAGGTCAACCCGGTCAATGGGTTGATCTACTCAGGCTGGTATACCTACAGCGAGACCGGTGACGGTCAGCAACGTTGGTACACCTTGTTTGGCGAATATACGCCCGGTGATCGCAGCAAAACGCTGCGCATTCTGCGCAATACCGGCGGCGCGTTCGACACCCCGCCGATCACTACGGCGGTTGACGTGGGCACCGCAACGATCACCTTCCAGAGCTGTTCGCGCGCCACGTTGAACTACCAGTTCACCTCCGCCAACGCCAACAGGTCCGGAGAAATCGTGATGACTCGTCTCTCACCCGACGTGCACTGCCAACTGATTGAGAACGGTCAGCAGCCCGCAGCAGTCTCGGTGTCGAGCGGTATCAACGAGGGCCTCACCGCTGCCTGGTTCGAACCGGCGACATCGGGTCAGGGCTTCCAGTTCGAGTTCATGCCAAGCCGAGGCCAAATGTTCACCACATGGTTCACCTATGCACCGAACGCCACCGGCAGTGGCGCCAGTGGCCAGCGCTGGTATTCGATTTCCGGCAACTATGCGCCCGGCAGTCTCGATGTTCTGGGTGCGGTGATCTACAACAACACCGGCGGCAACTTCGACGCCCAGCCGCCCACCGTCGGCCAGCCGATCGGCACGGCGGACATCCACATCCAGGGGTGCTATTCGGCGAGGCTGGACTATCACTTCAACGACGGCCGCACTGGGCAGATTCCGCTGGAACGGCTCACCGCGAACACGATATGCCTGCCGTAAGCACTGTTCGAAATCGATGAGTAAAAGTCCGGACCGGCGCCGAGCCGATCCGGACGCACGCTGGGAAACAGGAGTCAGTGAACCATTTCGCCAGCGAGACATCGCGAAATACACACTGACCCCCGTTTCGACCCCTGTTTCGCGCCTGTTTCGAGATCCGAGGCGTTGGCCACATCAGGGCTTGGCAATGCGCGCAAAGATTTCGCCTGCGGCCGGCGTCCATACGCTCCATTTGTGCGCGCCAGGCCGCTCGAGAATCTGCTCATTGCGCAGCAATGGCGCGATCACTGGGATGGCGTTGCGCAATCGATCCTGGTCGCCGTAAGCAATCCAGACGCGCGCGGCCATCTCCGGCCGGTCGGTCCAGGTTTTGAGATAGCGCCATAGTTCAAGCTGATAAGTGCGCGCAGACATCGGCTGCGGATCGATGCCGGGCTCCCAGGTCTTGATACCACCTGCGTTGGCGATCTCCTTGAGTAATTTTGGTTTACCAAGATAAGGCGCGAGCAGCACGATGCCCTGTACTTCACCAGGGTGTTCGCGTTCGTACAACAGCGCACCCATGCCGCCAAGTGAGGCGCCGACCAACCAGATTACGCGCACGCCTCGCGCACGTGCAGGCAGGATGATCTCGTTGTGCAGACGTCGTGGCAACTCACCTTCGAGGTAATAGTCCAGCGTCGCACTGGTCAGCATCACCTCGGCTGCTGGCCAACTGCGTTGAATGGCCTCGGCAATCGCAAACTCCGACATCACTTCGATATTGTCGCGACGACCGGGTAGCACAACTACCAACGGCACCTGCGCACTCGCCTGCCTTGAAACGCGCAGCTCTGTCGGAATCGCTATGCGGCGATCACCCATATTGCCGCAGGCCACCAAGGTAAGCACGGTCACTCCAATGCAAAGGGTTCTGAGATGCTGCAGCATGGGGTTCTCGCTGGTCGGTCAACAACCTCAATCTGAGCGCGGAGCGCATGAAGCGGCGGTGAACCCGGACAAACGATACCGCCACCGCACGAAAAAGTTTCGCTTAAAAGCCGAGCAGGATGCCGATGTGTTGATGTCATGCACAACAAACCCAGCGTTTCGGCAACCTCAGGGTCAGTGAACCCTTTCGCCAACGAGACATCGCGAAATACACACTGACCCCCGTTTCGGGAGGCCCCCTTGAGTCAAGGGGGCCGGCTCGCGACAGCGAGCGGGGGTTCTGGCACTCACGCGTGCCCTTGGGCACCAAATCAAGCCAAACAAAAAGGCCAGCATTTGCTGGCCTTTTTGTTTGGCTTGATTTGGTGCCCAAGAGAGGACTCGAACCTCCACGGGTCGCCCCGCTAGTACCTGAAACTAGTGCGTCTACCAATTCCGCCACCTGGGCAGGTGTCGATCCAGCGAGCTGGAAGGCCGCGCACTCTAGCGATCCGGGCTGTTGATGTCAATGAAAGCGGCGTTGTGAGGGGCTGATCTACTACCATGGCGGATATGACCAAGAAGAAATCAGACGAGACAGGTGGCACGGCCACCAAGACCCATTCGGCGACGAAGCGCGGCGCCAAACCAAGCGCCAATGCGTTGGTTCCGGAGAAGGCCGCAGGGAAGTCGGCATCGGGCAAGTATGCGGCAGATGTTTCATCGCGGCGCCCGCCGACGCCGCCCAAATCCATGGGCGTGCAGACGACGTCGTTGAAGCCCAAGGCGATCAAGGCGCCGGCGTATAAACCCACCGCGCAGCCCGATCCGCAGGCCGAGCGTGAGGCCAATCGCTATGACACGCCGATCCTGAGCCGCGAAGGGCTGATCGAGTTTTTGAGCGAGCGTGGCGAGCTGATGACCGCCGAGCGCATTGCCGAGGCACTGCAGTATGTCGATCCCTATCGGCAGGACGCGCTGGCGCGACGGCTTGGGGCGATGGTGCGCGATGGTCAGTTGCTGCTCAATCGACGCGACGGTTATGGTCTGGCGGCGAAACTCGATCTGATCGCCGGCATGGTGATCGCCAATCCTGATGGCTTCGGGTTTCTGCGCGCGGATGAAGGCGGTGAAGATCTTTTCATTCCGCCGAAAGAAATGCGTGCGGTGATGCATGGTGATCGCGTGCTGGTGAACATCACCGGAGTGGACCGTCGTGGTCGTCGCGAAGCAGCGATTGCCGAAGTGCTGCAGCGTCGGCGCCCACGGCTGGTTGGGCGGTTCGATGAACGTGCAGGCATCGGCTTGGTTATTCCGGACGATCGCCGTCTGCACCAGGATGTGATGATTCCGCCAGGGCAACAGGGCGGTGCCATGCCGGGTCAGATTGTCGTGGCCGAAATCACCGAAGCGCCTTCGCGCGAGCGCCCACCGATTGGTCGCGTGGTGGCGGTGCTGGGTGAAAAACTCGAAGCCAGTTTGATCGTGCGCGTGGCGATCGAATCGCATGGCCTGCCGCATGACTGGCCGACCGAAGTAACGCGCGAGGCCGAGGCGGTAGAGCCCGAGGTATCGGCCAAGGAACGCGAGGGACGCGAGGACATTCGCGCATTGCCGCTGGTCACCATCGATGGTGAGGACGCGCGCGATTTTGACGACGCGGTTTTCTGCGAAAAAAACAAGAATGGTTTTCGATTGCTGGTAGCGATCGCGGACGTTTCACACTACGTGACGCCCGGCACCAAGCTCGACGACGAGGCCTACGATCGCGCAACGTCGGTGTATTTTCCGGGCTTCGTGGTGCCGATGCTGCCGGAGACGCTTTCCAACGGCATCTGCTCGTTGAATCCGAAAGTGGAGCGGCTGTGCATGGTCTGCGATATGCAGGTCGACAAGCACGGCGAGGTGGTGGATTCGCGTTTCTATCCGGCGGTGATGCGCTCGCATGCGCGGCTCACCTACAACCGCGTGTGGAGCGCGATCGGTGAACGCGACGCGACCGAGCGTGCGGCGATGGGCGATCTGCTGCCGCAGCTCGATTCGCTGCACGATCTGTACAAGCTGATGGCCAAGGCGCGCACAGCGCGTGGCGCGATCGATTTCGACAGCAAGGAAGTCAAGTTCAAGCTCGGTGCGGAAGGCGAAGTGCTGGCCCTGCAGCCGCAGGCGCGCAACGACGCGCACAAGCTGATCGAAGAATGCATGATCGCGGCCAATGTCGAGGCGGCTTTGTTCTTGCACAACGCCAAGATCCCGGCACCGTTCCGCGTGCATGCGCCGCCGCCTGAAGAGAAATTTGCCGATCTGCAGGAATTCTTGCATGAGTTCGGACTGCGGCTGCCGCCGCATGCAGACGTGTTGCCGAGTGACTACGCCAAGCTGATCCGCAAGGTGCGCGAGCGACCCGAGGCGATGTTGCTGGAATCGGTGCTGCTGCGTTCGCAGGCGTTGGCCATGTACCTGCCGGAATGCGATGGGCATTTTGGACTGTCGCTACCGGCCTATGCGCATTTCACCTCGCCGATTCGGCGCTACCCGGATTTGCTGGTGCATCGGGCGATTCGCCATGTGTTAAGTGGCGCCAAGCTGGCCAACTACACCTACACCGCGCACGATATGCAATCGCGTTGTCTGCATTGCTCGGAGCGCGGGCGCCGTGCCGATGAGGCCGAGCGTGAAGTCGATGAACGCTATCAGTGTGCCTGGATGAGCAAGCATGTCGGTGCGGAATTCGACGGCATTGTTTCCGGCGTTACCTCGTTCGGGTTGTTTGTGCAGATCGCTGATACCGGCGTCAGTGGCCTGATCCACGTCACGCAGTTGCCCAACGACTATTATCATTTCGATTCGGGCCGCCGCGAGATGGTTGGCGAGAGTCGCGGGATGCGTTTCCGTCTCGGCGATTCGCTGCGCGTGCAGGTGCTTCGCGCCAGCATGGAAGATCGCAAGGTCGATCTACGCCTGGCCGGCGGCGGCCGCGACGTTGAGCCGCGCCCGACGCCAGCAAAAACCGCAAGGAAGAAGCGATGAGCAAGGACATATTGGCCGGCATCCACGCGGTGGAGTCGGCGCTGAAATACGACAGCGACAATGTCAGTGAGGTGATGTACGCCGATGACACGCGCAATCCCCGCGTCAAGCAATTACTGGAAGAGGCCAAGGAGCGCGGCGTGCGTGTGCACGCGCGGCCGATGCAGGCACTGGACAAGCTGACCCACGGCGAACGCCATCAAGGCGTGGTGGCGTTCTACAGTGCACCCGATGCGCTGAGCGAGAGCGATTTGCCGAAGTTGATCGAGGCGGCTGGTACAACCGCGTTGTTTCTGATTCTCGACGAGATCACCGACCCGCACAACTTCGGCGCCTGCCTGCGCAGCGCGTTGGCGGCGAGCGTCACCGCGGTGATTGTGCCCAAGGATCGCGCCGCGCCGACCAATGCCACGGTGCGCCGCGCGTCAGCGGGTGCCGCTGATCGCGTGCCAATAGTGCGCGCCACCAACCTGGTACGCGCGATGGATGTGCTGCGCGAGGCTGGCGTCTGGATTACTGGTCTCGAAGGCGAGGCGGAGCAGTCGTTTTACACGCAGGATTTTCGCGGCGCAGTCGCGATCGCGATGGGCTCGGAAGACGAAGGCCTGCGGCGCCTGACGCGCGAACACTGCGACTTCCACGTACGCATTCCGATGCCCGGTGCGATCGAATCACTCAATGTGTCGGTGGCCACCGGGGTTGCGCTGTTTGAAGTAGTGCGGCAGCGCACGCCGGCGTGAATGCGGGTGCCCTTGTGAGAACGGCTTCAGCCGCGAAGCTGTGCTTTGGGTTTGATGGCGAGCAAAAAGCAGTGCAAGGGCTTCGCGGCTGAAACCGCTCCCACAAAGGCCGCTCCGGCAAACCCTTCCACATTACGCTCACACACGCCCATTTAGATGGGCGTGCCTTCAATCCGAACCGATGGTGTCGGGGCCTTTTCCGGCGGTCTTTTCGTAGCGGCCTTTTTCTACCCGGCGATACTGGGTGAAGCCCTTCTCGGCAACGTTTTTTTCCTTCAGCATGTGGCCACCGCCGATGGATACGTTGGGAGCGGAGATCACCTGCCGGCACGGCTGGCCACATTGCGGGCAGGCGCTCAGTTCGGGATCGCTCATGCGCTGTAGCACTTCAAAATGATTCTTGCAGTGATCACAGCTGCCGGCGATGGGGGCATATTCGTAAATCGGCATTTCAGCGCTCCTCCTCGGCGTCGAGCACGACGGCAAGCGGATCGAACTCGTCGCTGCCGGCACCCTTGGCGGTAAGCGGTGCTGCGCTCGCGCCAGGTGTGTCGTCGACAAAGGCTTTCCACTGATTGACGATGGCACAGAACAGATCTGCGGTACGTTCAGTGTCGTACACGGCGGAATGCGCCTCGTCGCTGTTCCACGGCATGCCGGAGGTATGTACGGCCTTGCTCAGCACGGTCTGACCGAGGGCAAGGCCGCCCAGCGTTACCGTGTCGAGACAGCTGAACGGGTGAAACGGCGAGCGTTTGTGCCCGCTGCGACGAATAGCAGCGTTGACGAAACCCAGGTCAAAATGTGCGTTGTGTCCGACCAGCACTGCGCGGGTGCAACCGGTCTGTTTCATCACGCTGCGAATCGGCCGGAAAATGTGGTCCAGCGCTTCGCGTTCTTCCAGCGCGGCGCGGAACGGATGGGTGGGATCGATGCCGGTTATTTCCAGAGCGCGTGGGTCGATGTTGGCGCCGGGAAAGGGCACCACATGCGTGGACACGGTTTCACCGCGGACCACTTCGCCGTGCTCGTTCATTACGATCGGCACCGCGGCAATTTCCAGCAACGCATCGCGTTCGGCGTGGAAGCCGCCAGTTTCAACATCGACGACCACCGGCAGGAAGCCGCGGAAGCGTTCGGCCATGACGGCAGAGAATTTGATCAGTTTCATCTGCACAGGATAGCAAGGGTGGCTAGAGTTCGTTGCAGCGGTCCGCGCACGCGGGCATTGGCCGGGCAGGCAAGCCCAGCAATTACCGGCTGCGCTCATAAATTTGTGCCGGGGTCAACTGCGCTAGTCTTCGCCCGGCATGAAATCCGTCGACCGCACTGCTTTTTTCACTCGCCTGCGAGAGCTGAACCCGCACCCTAAGACGGAGCTGGAATACAGCACGCCGTTTGAGCTGCTGATCGCGGTCATGTTGTCGGCACAGGCCACCGATGTCTCGGTGAACAAGGCAACACGTAGGATGTTTCCCGTGGCCAACACGCCACAAGCATTGCTGGATCTGGGTGATGACGGCATCAAGCGCTACATCAACACGATCGGTCTGTACAACGCCAAGGCCAAGCATGTCATCGAAACTTGCAAAAAGCTGATTGACTTGCATGGCGGCGAAGTGCCGCATAATCGCGAGGCACTGGAAGCACTGCCCGGCGTTGGACGCAAAACCGCGAATGTGGTGTTGAACACCGCCTTTGGCGAGCCGACTATGGCCGTCGACACGCATATTTTTCGTATCGCCAATCGTACCGGTCTGGCCACGGGCGCGACGCCATTGGCGGTGGAGAAAGGATTGCTGAAAAATGTGCCCAAGCAATTTTTACACGACGCGCATCATTGGTTGATTTTGCATGGGCGCTACGTCTGTAAGGCGCGCAGCCCCGAATGCTGGCAGTGTGTGGTGCGACCCTATTGCGCGTTCCGCGACAAGGCGCCGAGCCGATCGTCGTCTTGACCGGTTGCATCAACGTGAACTCAATTCTTGCGAGAAAATTACCAACGCGCGTGAAAGCAATAGAACAATGTGCCGGTCAATGAGGTCAATCCGGCGCGAATGATGACCCTTGCAATTTTCTGCAATTGGCATAGCGTGCGCTGGCAGCAAACCCATCGCAAATTGGTGCGATGCAACACGCGAACGAATCGTCGCGCAAGCGGCAGCGATGGCGGGCGTTTCCCGCCGCACGATGCATCTGGAGACTCCTATGTCGAAGAAAGTAATCAATCCGCTTACCCTGACCATCAGTGCCGCACTGTTTGGAGTCGTTGGCATCGCCAATGCCGGTTCGTTCGCGATGAATGACCTGGGTTCCGGCTACATGTTGGTCGGCGATAGCAAGATGGCGGAAGGCAAGTGCGGTGAAGGCAAGTGCGGCGCGACAAAGACAGCGGCAGAAGCGGCGAAGGCCGGCGAAGGCAAGTGTGGTGAAGGTAAATGTGCGGGCGACAAATGCGCCGCGAAAAATGCTGACGGCACCGCTGCGGTAAAGACCGACACAGAAGGCAAGTGCGGAGAAGGCAAGTGTGGCGAAGGCGTTTGCGGTTCGCATAAATGTGGCGAGAAGCACGCTGAAGGCACCTGTGGCGACAAGAAGGCCGAAGGTACCTGCGGCGAGAAGAAAAAAGACTGATCGGGTCTTTGCCTATATGAACCTCAGTCCTCGCCAATTTGCGGTGCATGGTGCGGGGCTGGGCCTGCGACGGGCCCTGATGGGCCCGTTGCGGGATGCGGAGCCTGGTGCTGGTTTCGATTTTCTCGAAGTGGCACCAGAAAACTGGATCAATGTCGGTGGGCGGCTCGGGCGGATGTTTCGCGCCTGCACCGAGCGCCATCCGATTGTCGCGCATGGCCTGTCGCTGTCGATCGGCGCGCCCTCGCCATTGGACGAGACCTTTCTGCTCAAGCTCAAGCGCTTTCTGGACGAGCATCAGGTGCGCTCTTACAGCGAGCACCTTTCATACTGTTCGGACGATGGCCATCTCTACGACCTGATGCCGATCCCCTTTACCGAGGACGCCGCACGCTACGTGGCCGCGCGCATTCGCCGCGTGCAGGATGTTCTGGGCCGGCGCATTGCGATGGAAAATGTATCGTTCTACACCAGCGTCGGCGCCGAAATGAGCGAGCTGGATTTCATTCGTACCGTGCTGGAGCAAGCCGATTGCGATCTGTTGCTGGATCTGAACAACATTTACGTCAACAGCGTGAATCACCGCTATGACGCGACCGAATTTCTGCGCGCGCTACCGCACCAGCGCGTTGCCTACTGCCATATCGCCGGCCATTTCAATGAGGCCGAAGACTTGATTGTGGATACGCACGCCGCCGACGTGGTACCGCCGGTTTGGGCCTTGCTGGAAACCGCATACCGCGAGTTTGGTGTGATGCCGACGTTGCTCGAGCGCGATTTCAATATTCCACCGCTTGCTGAATTGCTCCTCGAAGTTGAGCAGATTCGCCAACGCCAACGTGCGCTGGCGCCTCTGGTGGCTGATCGAAGCGCAAGCATCGAGGGCGAACGTGTCCGTCGCGCCTGATTGCATGCCTTCGTTCAAGGCGCTGCAGTATCGCTTTGCCGCGCACCTGCGCGATCCCGCAGCGAATCCGCCGCCGCCGGGGATCGAAGAACGCCGGCTGCAGATCTATCGCGAGCTGTTTTTCAACAACGTCGACAGTCTGCTCAGTACCGGCTTTCCGGTGATTCGACGAATCCTCGGCCGCGACGCATGGCAACTGCTGGTGCGGCGCTTCTACGCCGAGCATGAGTCGCATACGCCGTTGTTCCCCGAGATCGGCAGGGAATTCCAGCGTTATCTGCAGGCGCGCGCTGAGCGCGGTAGCGACGATCATCCGTTTCTGGTCGAGCTTGCGCATTACGAGTGGGTGGAGCTGGCATTGTCGCTGGATGAAAACGAGATCGATGCGGTTACCCACGATCCGAATGGTGACGTGATTGGCGGTGCGCCAGTTGTTTCGCCGCTGGCGTGGCTTCTGCAATATCGCTTTCCGGTGCATCAGGTGCGCGAAGATTTTCGGCCGCAAGAACCATCCGCGCAGCCAAACTTTCTGGTGGTGTCGCGCAATCGCAGCGACGAGATTGTTTTCACCGAATTGAACGCGCTGTCGTTCAAGCTGCTGGAAGTGCTGAAAGCCAATCCTGGTGTCACCGGTCTGGACGTGATCGAAGCGCTGGTCAATGCGTTGGGCGCGACGGGTGCACAGGATATGAGCGAAGCCGCCAAGGCAATGTTGCTGCGCTTTCGCGAGCGCGACATTCTGCTCGGCACGAATTGACCGCGCAGATCGCAGGTCGCGCTCGGCACGTTGGTCGCACCGGTTGGTTATCGACAGTCAAGTTGATC
>JAWXCG010000035.1:0-33130 GCA_034440555.1 Pseudomonadota bacterium | reverse complement strand
TCGGCGGTACCGCCGAGAAGGCCATGCTGATGGCCAAGGAAGCACTCATGGAGCCGATCGATATCACCGACTTGATCGAGCGTGGGCCGACCACGCGCGCCGAGGAACTGCGCATCGAGTTATATGAGAAGGTCAACGCGCTTGGCATCGGTGCGCAGGGACTGGGCGGTCTGACCACCGTTCTCGACGTGAAGGTGCGCGACTATCCAACGCACGCCGCCAATCTGCCGGTGGCGATGATCCCCAACTGCGCCGCGACCCGGCATGCGCACTTCGTGTTGGATGGCTCCGGTCCGGTGATGCTGGACCCGCCTTCGCTCGACGACTGGCCTAAATTGACCTACGACACTTCCCAGGGCCGCCGGGTGAATCTGGACACGATTACGCGGGCAGAAGTGGCGAGTTGCCAACCTGGCGAGGTATTGCTGCTGTCAGGGAAAATGCTCACTGGCCGCGATGCTGCGCACAAGCGCATGGTCGATATGCTCAACCGCGGCGAACCCTTGCCGGTCGACCTGCGAGGACGCTTTATCTATTACGTCGGTCCGGTCGATCCCGTGCGCGGAGAAGTGGTGGGCCCTGCCGGGCCGACCACCGCAACACGCATGGACAAGTTTACCGAACAGATCCTGAGTGCCACCGGGTTGCTCGGCATGATCGGCAAGGCTGAGCGCGGCCCGCTCGCCATTGAGGCCATCCGCAAACATCGCTCGGTGTATCTGATGGCGGTCGGCGGCGCTGCCTACCTCGTGTCCAAAGCGATCCGCTCAGCGCGCGTGGTCGGCTTCGCCGACCTGGGCATGGAGGCAATCTACGAGTTCGAGGTGCAGGATATGCCAGTCACCGTAGCTGTTGACTCCAACGGCGTCTCGGTACACCAAACTGGCCCGCGCGAATGGCAGGCCAGGATCGGCAAGATACCGGTCGTGGTAGCTTGAGTGATGAAAGCGCGCGGCGACATTCTATTGGTTGGCAGCAACGGGCTGATTGGACGTCTGGCGACGCCACTATTGCTGGCGCACACGCGAAAGTTGAAGCAGACTCTGTTCGCGCCGGTGCGAAGCCCGGCAAAGCTCAAGCATAAACGATTGGTTTCCATCGTCGGCGCGTTCGACGACGCCAACAGCGATGCCCGCATCGAATCGGCACTTCGCGAACGCAAGGCAGCGCTCGGCGTTTTCCTGTGCGCGCTTGGCTCCACCATGGCTCAAGCTGGGTCTGAAACGGCATTTGCCGCAATCGACCGCGACCTGGTGCTGCATCTTGCTGCCCTCGCCCTGCGTCACGGTGCCCAGCATGCAGTAGTCGTGTCGTCCGTTGGCGCCGATGCGGGCGCGAGCAATTTCTATCTTCGCACCAAGGGCCGCATGGAACGAGATCTCAGCGGGCTTGGCTTCTCGCGCTGCGATTTTCTGCACCCGGGCTTGCTGCTTGGCGCGCGCGATGGCCAGCAACGGTTTGGCGAAGGCCTCGCACAAAAACTCTCCGGACTTTACAACCCCATGCTTGCAGGACCACTGCGGCGCTATCGCGCGATACCTGCGAAGACGGTAGCTGCGGCGTTTGCCAAGCTGGCCTTTGCCACCGGCGAAGGCGTGCATCGTCACGAGTTTGATGGGTTGAACTTACTCGCGGCTGAGTGATCGCAGAGAATCGCTGGCCGCAACCTGCGGTGCCTCGTGCGCAGGTCGCCCGGATGCTCTCTGGGCATCTGGCTGTCGCAGCGACAGGGCGGTGATCAGGCAGGCGATCGCAATCACATCGGCAATTACCACCCGCTGTACTGCGGCCCGCTGTACTGCGGCATTGTCGCCATCGATGACGGCAGCCAACAGCACATAGGAACCCATGCTGAGCAACCCTGCTGCGGTCGCAATTGGGCGCCAGCGTGTGCGCCAGATGGAAACCAGCAGCAGCACGCCGAGCGACCCGAGCAACAACGCACGATGCTGCAGCATCAGCAATACGCTGGGATCGCGGGTCACGGTCCCGTACAGTCTGTGCAATGCCCAGGCACCTGCCACACCCGCGAGTGGCAGCACGTTGATGACTCCGGCGCAGCCGAGCAACAACGCGCTGAGCCAGGCGCGAGTTTGCACAGGCATCACGCCGCGACCGCGCGCCGCCAGCCCATCCATTGGAGTTCTGCAAACAGCGCTACGAACACCGCTTGGGCGATCAGGAATGCCAGTCCCAGTGCTGTCGGCAACACCCATCCAGCGAATGCCAGCGCCATACAACCCAGCACCCAGAAGGCATTGCCGATCACGACGGTGAGCACCGCGGCGGAACTGACCGTTGCCTCGCGACTCATCCAGACCAGCAATCCTGCATAGGGTAAACACAGAATACCGGCCCAGAACAACAAAGGCACCGGCAAACCAAGCGCGGCGGCAAGTGGGTGCGCTGTCGCCGCCATGGGTAAGCCGACCAAGGCACTTGCAACGGCATCCAGGACAAGCGCGTTGCGCAGGAATCGGGTCATGGTCCGTGTGGCCATGGTCAGTGTGGTCATGGATATCTCCTCGTGGGGGTGGGTGTGGATCAGGCACAAAGTCTCCACGACGACGATCAGCACGTCGATTACCTCGCAGGTAATGTGGCCTGCGCTCTGGCATCGCTAAGATGGGCGCATGGCCCTGCCTGCCCCCACCATCGGTCCCCTGCTGCGCGACTGGCGTCAACGCCGCCGATTGAGTCAGCTTGAACTCGCCTGCGAGGCTGAGATTTCGACGCGGCATCTGAGCTTTGTCGAGACCGGCCGTGCCCGCCCGAGCCGCGAGATGCTGATGCATCTGTTCGACCTGTTGGAAGTTCCGCTGCGCGAGCGCAATACCTTGCTGCTCGCTGCTGGTTTCGCACCCGCATTCGCCGAGCACGATTTGCGATCACCGATACTGGCGGCTGCGCGAGAAGCGGTGCAGATGGTGCTGAGCGGTCACGAGCCCTACCCTGCGCTTGCCGTGGACCGACACTGGAATCTGCTCGATGCCAACGCAGCCGCGCAACGCCTGATGGTTGGTATAGCGCCTGAACTGCTCAAGCCTCCGATCAACGTGTTGCGTGCCAATCTGCATCCCGGCGGACTTGCTCCGCGCATCATCAATCTTGCGCAGGTCCGTGCGCATATTTTGGCGCGGTTGTGGCGCATGCTGGTACATAGCGGTGATCCGGTGCTGCGCGATCTGCACGACGAATTGGCCGCCTATCCCTGCGTTGATGACGGTGAAGCGGCTGGTCTCGCGTCGCCGCACGCCGACGTGGTGCTGCCGGTAAGGTTCCGCAGCGTCGCAGGCGAGCTCGCCCTGTTCACTACCATCACCCAGTTTGGTACCCCGCTCGACATCACCCTTTCCGAACTGGCACTGGAGAGCTTTTTTCCGGCGGATGCGGCGACAGCGAACTTGCTGAGACAGATGGCGGATGGCGCAGCACCTGTGGCAGCGGCATAAGCCGCGATACTTTTGTCGAGGCGCCCGCTAGCGAAAAGCATCGCGGCTCACGCCACTCCTAAACGCGCTCCCGCAACGCCGCTACCTTGAAACCTGTCACCGGCAGCCTCATTAAGTAGAAATCGGGTGGCCACTGCCGCCGCAAATTTCCGGGACACTCCCATGCGAATGGAAAAACTCACCTCGCGCTTTCAGCAGGCGTTGCAGGGTGCGCAGTCGTTGGCGGTCGGGCGCGACCACAACATGCTGGAACCGCTGCATCTGCTCTCCGCACTGATCGATCAGCAGGGCGGCTCTACCAGACCCCTGCTGACCAAGGCCGGGGTCAATGTGCCGGCACTACGCACACGCCTGGGACAGATGCTGGAGCAACTTCCCAAGGTTAAAGGCCAGGAAGGAAATCTCAGCATCGGCAACGAGCTAAACCGATTGCTCAACGTGACCGACAAACTAGCGCAGTCGCGCGGTGATCATTTCATTGCCAGCGAACTGTTCGTGTTGGCCAGCGCGCAGGAAGGCGGCGAGATCGGCAAGCTGCTGCGTCAGTTGGGCTGCACTCCGGAGAAAATCACTGCGGCGATCGATGAGATGCGGGGCGGCGAAAAAGTCGAAGATGCCAATGCCGAGGAACACCGTCAGGCGTTGGAGAAATACACCATCGATTTCACCAAACTCGCCGAGGCCGGCAAGCTCGATCCGGTCATCGGCCGCGATGAGGAAATCCGTCGTGTCATCCAGGTGTTGCAGCGACGCACCAAAAACAACCCGGTGCTGATCGGTGAGCCCGGCGTTGGCAAAACTGCCATCGTGGAAGGTCTGGCACAGCGCATCATCAATGGCGAGGTACCTGAAGGTCTGCGCGACAAGCGCGTGCTATCGCTCGACATGGGGGCGTTGATCGCCGGCGCCAAATTCCGCGGTGAATTCGAAGAACGACTAAAAGCAGTGTTGAGCGACCTGTCCAAGCAAGAAGGCCGCGTCATTCTGTTCATTGATGAGCTGCACACCATGGTCGGTGCGGGCAAGGCCGAAGGCTCGATGGACGCCGGCAACATGCTCAAGCCGGCACTGGCGCGCGGCGAGTTGCATTGCGTCGGCGCCACCACACTGGACGAATACCGCAAGTACGTTGAGAAAGATGCAGCGCTCGAACGCCGATTCCAGAAAGTGTTCGTCGGCGAGCCCTCGGTCGAAGACACCATCGCCATCCTGCGCGGGCTCAAAGAAAGATATGCGGTGCATCACGGCGTTGAAATCACTGATCCGGCCGTCGTCGCAGCGGCGACGCTATCCAATCGATACATCGCCGACCGCCAGCTGCCGGACAAAGCCATCGATCTGATGGACGAGGCGGCATCGCGTATTCGCATGGAAATCGACTCCAAGCCGGAAGAACTCGACCGTCTCGAACGCCGACTGATCCAGCGCAAGATTCAACGCGAAGCGCTTAAGAAAGAAAAGGACGCCGAGTCACGGCAGCGACTCGCCGATCTCGAGGCCGAGATCGCCACGTTGGAACGCGCGTTTTCCGATCTTGATGAAATCTGGAAATCCGAGAAGGCTGCGGTACAAGGCACCACCAAAATCAAGGAAGAGATCGAGCGCGCAAAACTTGAGATGGACTCGGCAATGCGTCGAGGCGATCTGGCCAAGACATCCGAAATTCAGTACGGCTCACTGCCGCAACTGGAGAAACAACTGCAGGCTGCACACGATGCCGAGCAGAAGGGTTTCCGGCTGCTGCAGATGAAAGTAACCGCAGAGGAAATCGCCGAGGTGGTGTCGCGGTGGACCGGCATTCCGGTCAACAAGATGCTGGAAGGTGAACGCGAAAAGCTGCTGCGCATGGAGGATGAACTGCACCGCCGCGTGATCGGTCAGAACGAAGCAGTAACTGCGGTGTCCGATGCGATCCGGCGATCGCGCGCGGGGCTGTCCGACCCCAATCGCCCGAACGGGTCATTCCTGTTCCTGGGACCCACCGGCGTGGGCAAGACCGAATTGTGCAAAGCGTTGGCGGAGTTCCTGTTTGACTCCGGTGACGCCATGGTGCGCATCGACATGAGCGAGTTCATGGAGAAGCATTCGGTATCGCGACTCATCGGCGCGCCTCCCGGCTACATAGGCTATGAGGAAGGTGGCTATCTCACCGAAGCGGTGCGTCGGCGTCCGTATTCCGTTGTGTTGCTCGACGAAGTCGAAAAGGCGCACTCCGACGTATTCAATGTGCTGCTGCAGGTGCTCGATGATGGCCGCCTCACCGACGGACAAGGTCGCACGGTTGATTTTCGCAATACGGTGATTGTGATGACCTCGAATCTCGGCTCGCAGCTGATCCAGGAGTACGCCGCGCGCAACGACTACAGCGGTATGAAAGTCGCCGTGTTGGATGCGGTGCAGGGTCATTTCCGTCCGGAGTTCATCAATCGGCTGGACGAGATTGTGGTGTTTCATCCGCTGGGCCGGGAACACATTCGTCATATCGCGCGGATCCAGAGCCAGCACCTGGCCAAGCGACTGGGTGAACGCGGCATCAAGCTGGAGCTGAGCGATGCTGCATTGGATGCGCTTGGCGATGCCGGATTCGACCCGGTGTATGGCGCACGACCGTTGAAACGCGCGATTCAGCAGCAGCTGGAAAACCCACTGGCGCGCGAAATTCTGAAGGGAGGCTTTGTCAGCGGCGACACCGTCTTGGTCGCAGTGGACGACCATCGAATGGTGTTCAATAAAGCGTGATGGTGAAAGGTGACTCAAGTGCGAGCGGCGTGAGCCGCGATGGTTCGGCGTCACCCAGGATCGGACCTCACAACACAGCCCCAGCCAGGGAAGGTCTGAACAACTCACGACTTCGTCTTCGCCATACTGCTTATTGCTTGCCAACCCCCCCCTCTCAACAGCGGAGCTGGTCAACCTGCGGTTTTTCGCCCCCTGACTCAGGGGCTACCGCGGCTCCGTACTTGTTCAGAGGTTCTCTAGCCCCCTATACGCGCACAAGCGCAAATCGCCTATGCGGCAACGGCGTTGCGGCAATGTCTTCCGGCATGGTGTTTTTCATCGCCAAACCATCGCTGAAGTGCAGGCCAATCTGCGCGAAGCAGTGTTGCACCATGGCCGAGCAGTAGACCGAACCTTGTTGCGCCAGAACGTTTTCGCGTCGGCGCAGGCGACGGCTTTGTACCGCGAGCAGAGTGCCCACGATTTCGCGCAACGAATAGCGCGTCAATCCCGCGAGCAGGTCCAGCGCCGCGGTCAGCACCTGTGTGGTCTGCTGTTCGCTCAGGCCAAAGTCCAGGATCGCCAGATTCGGAAAGGCCTCACTGTCGAAGTATTTGCTCGCACGGTTTTCCTGCACGCCGAGTCGGATCTGCTTGCGATGCATTTCCAGATCTGATTCGAGTATCCACAGCTGGCCATCCGCGCGCCGACCCGAGAAAATGAACGCGTGCGACCAGTCGCTGCGCTGCTCCGGCCTGAAGCCTGGATGCTGCATGCGGCGGATCGCGCGGTTCAGCCAGTCGGCACCGCCGACGAGGCCGACGTATCCCGGAGCGGCATGAGCATCCATCAGTTGCGCATTGCTCACTGCTGACATTGCGTGTCCTCACATCGAGTGCGGCGGCGGTGGGCATTGAAGCACAACGGCTGCCCGCGGCTTGGACGGTTTCTGGCGCTCAGCTTGAATTCGCAGGTCCAGGCCCCAAATCGGGCAGTCGAAGGAGTACGTCATGCCGATCTACGAATACCAATGCGCCAGTTGCGGCACTGTGTTTGACAACTTGCAAAAGATTTCGGACCCGGATCCGGGCGAATGCCCAAAGTGCGACCTGCCGCAGATTTCACGTCGCGTTACCGCGCCCTCTTTTCGCCTGGCGGGCAGTGGCTGGTACGAAACTGACTTCAAGAAAGATGGCGACAAGAAGCGAAATCTGTCCGGCGATGCTTCCAGTGGCGCGCCCGCACCCGAGGCTGCGACGCCTGCCGCAACCACGAAGACAGAGTCGCCTACGACAGCTCCCGCTCCTGCCCCGTCGACCAAGAGCGACAGCGTCTAGCTTGTCGGGGCCTCGATCAATCGTGGGCAAATGTCGCCGCTGACGCTTTGAATATTGACCTGCGACAGATTTTCCGGATCGGATAAAAACGCCGCGGGAAGCTGCGGCGTTTGCTGCTACGCGTACCGCCACCTGGATCAATCGTCGCCAAAGATGCCAAAGATGCGCAGCAGGCTCATGAACATGCTCCAGATGTCGCTGAACAGGCCAACCGCAACCACGACGTAGTTGGTCTCACCGCCATGCACTGCCTGGCTGGTGTGCCACAGGATGCCGACCGACGACAACAACACCACCGCGCCCGAAATCATCAAGCCCATCAGCGGCAATTGAAGGATGAGCTGCGCCACGATGGCGATCAGCACCACCACCACGCCGACCACGAAGAACCCGCGCAGGAAACTGAAATCCTTGCGCGTCAACAGCGCGTACATCGACAACGCAAACGTCGCGATCGCGGTGCCGGCAAAGGCATTGATAACGATGTTCGCGTTCTTCGCCATGTACAGCCCGACGATCGGACCCATCAGGAAACCAATCAGCGCGCCATAGCCCAGCGCCATCGGAATTGCGAGCGGTGAGTTGGTGAAGCGCATCAGGATGAACGGCGTCACCAGCAGCACACCCAAGGTAATCCAAGGGTTGAACGGCTGCATGCCGCTGGCAATGGTGACCCCGGTTACCGCAGCGCTCAGCGCCAGCATCAGACTGAGCAAGATGTAGGCGTTGCGCAATACCTTGTTGGTCAGCGGCTGCGCTTCTGCACGATAAGTTTGAACGGCGGGCTGGTTCATGCTGGCTCCAATTTAATTTGCCCAGGCATTATGACGATCACGACGGCGCGCGCAAGGACCATGGCGAAAGAATCAGGGCGGCGTTCACCTGCGCTGTTTCGCCCGAATGCGGGCCAGTGAACGTTCAATACGCCTGTGCTTCCGATCGGCGCGTGGCTCTGGCATGTCCCATGCGCAATCGGTGGCCCGGCAGTTCGCGCAGTCTGGGGCGTGTGGAGCCAATGCCGGTGGGGCCGATTGACTGGCCACGATCACACACGTGATAAAGCAGCAATAACGGCGTCACAGCGCCCATCCGTGACCGGCAAGAGTATCAAGTTCTGCTTGGGTCCCAGGCATTGGCCCGGCAAATGGTTTGCAGTCTCCAGCGCGCGCCCTTAGCATTCGCGCCCCTTTCTGCATTGGCGCTGTGGGTTTGGCGCCGTCTCCGGAGATAGCATGCGTAGTCACTTTTGCGGGCGTGTTGAAGAGCGCCTGGTCGGACAAACGGTCACCCTGTGCGGCTGGGCAAATACACGGCGCGACCACGGCGGCGTGATCTTTATCGACCTTCGCGACCACGAAGGCATCGTGCAATGCGTGATCGAGCCGGACAACCAGGCGGCATTCAAGATCGGCGAAGCGGTGCGTTACGAATATTGCCTGAGGATCACTGGTCAAGTCCGTGCGCGCCCGGCATCACAGATCAATGATCGCCTGGCGACCGGAAAAATCGAAGTGGTGTGCGACGTGGTGGAAGTGCTCAACGCTTCTGCCCCGCTGCCGTTCCAGCTTGACGACCATCCCGGCGAAGAAGCGCGCCTGAAGTATCGCTATCTGGATATCCGCCGCCCGCAAATGCAGCACGCGATGCGTCTGCGCACGCGACTGACGCAGGAAATCCGCCGCTATCTGGACGCGCGCGCGTTCCAGGACATCGAAACTCCAATCCTGACCAAGGCCACGCCTGAGGGCGCGCGCGATTATCTGGTGCCCAGCCGCGTGCATCCGGGCGAGTTCTACGCGTTGCCACAGTCACCGCAACTGTTCAAGCAACTGCTGATCATGGCCGGCATGGATCGCTACTACCAGATCGCGCGCTGTTTCCGCGACGAGGACCTGCGTGCCGACCGTCAACCGGAATTCACCCAGCTCGATATGGAATTTGCCTTTGTCGAGGAACATGACGTGCAGGACATGGTCGAGGGCATGCTGCGGCATATCTTCAAGACCGTGAATAGCGTTGACCTGGTCGATCCGTTTCCGCGCATCACTTATGCCGAGGCCATGCGCCGCTACGGTTCGGACAAGCCGGACCTGCGTATCGATTGGGAACTCGTGGATGTCGCTGATCACCTGAAGCACGTCGAGTTCAAGGTGTTCAGTGGACCTGCCAATGACGCGGGCGGCCGCGTGGCCGTGCTGCGGGTGCCGGGCGGCGGCGAAATGACCCGCAAACAGATCGACGATCTGACGCCTTATGTCGCCAAGTACGGCGCCAAGGGCTTGGCCTGGATCCGCATCGACGATCTGGCCAGGGGCCGCGAAGGCCTGACTTCGCCTATCGTCAAATTCCTTGACGACGCCGCACTCGATGGCATCTTCAAGGCAGTCGGCGCGCAACAGGGCGACGTGCTGTTTTTTGGCGCCGGACCGTACAAGACGGTCTCCGACTTCATGGGCGCACTGCGCACCAAAGTCGCCAAGGATATGGGTGCGGTGCAAAATATCTGGGCGCCACTTTGGGTCACGGATTTCCCCATGTTCGAATACGACGCACAGGAGAAGCGCTACTTCGCGCTGCATCATCCGTTCACTGCGCCCAAGATCGACGACGTTGCCGATTTGATGGCGAATGCAGCCAACTCGGTGTCGCGCGGATATGACTGCGTGCTCAATGGCAACGAGATTGGTGGCGGATCGATCCGTATTCATCGGCCGGACATGCAAAGTGCAGTGTTCGATCTGCTCGGCATCAGTGCCGAGGAAGCGCAGAACAAATTTGGCTTCCTGCTCGAGGCATTGAAGTACGGTGCACCGCCACATGGTGGCATTGCCTTTGGCATCGACCGCATGGCCGCCTTGATGGTCGGCACGGAATCGATCCGCGATGTGATCGCCTTTCCGAAAACGGCTTCGGCCAACTGCCTGCTCACGGCAGCACCATCGGAAGTGCCGCAGGTGCAGTTGCAAGAGCTGCACGTTCGCGTGGTGAAGCCAGAGAAGAAATAGGCAACGCAAGCGGCGTCCGTCCGCGACATGGCGACTGCAACGCTTCGCCATCGCCGCAGTCGCGGCCGGCGCCGGATGCAACGACCTGTACTTGGTTGCACCATGCGCTACCAGGGCGCCGAAAAAACTCGACCGGAGTCCTTTGTCTGACCATGTCCGGCCGTTCTCGCATCTTCATGTTTTTCAACACTGAGGATGCGCCCCATGTACCGCCGCTCGATTGTTGTTGGCTTGCTCGCGATACCCTTGCTGCCATGGGCCGGCTCGAGTTCGCGCCTGAGGAATCGAATGACCGCGCCCGATGCCGAACCCGTGATCCTGTTGCATGGCCTATGGATGCGTGGTTACGCGATGCTGTTACTCGCAAGCCGGCTACGCGCGGCCGGATTCGCGCCTGAGATCGTTGAGTACTTCACCCTGTTCAACAGTCCCGAGACCGCCGCGGAGAAAGTGCGGCAGCGCTTCGCCAAACACGAAGGCCGACCAGTGCATCTGGTCGGGCACAGCCTGGGTGGTCTGGTGTCGCTCCTCGCCACCGACCGGAATGCACCCGCCGGGCGCACCGTGTGCCTGGGTTCACCCCTGTGCGGCAGTCGCTCGGCCAGTCGCATGGCGCGCTATGCGCCGCTCTTGATCGGCAAGAGCAGACGTCGCCTGATCGAAGGCCTCGACGCCTGGAACGGCACCCGCGAGGTTGGAGTGATCGCCGGCAATGTCGCGCGCGGTCTGGGCCGGCTGGCCGGGAAACTCGACGGCGAGAATGACGGGACGGTTCGCGTCGCAGAGACCCAATTGCCAGGGATCACCGATCATCTGGTGATGCGCGCATCGCATACCGGTTTGCCGTTCTCGGCGGCGTGCGCTACGCAGGTGATCGCGTTTCTGCGTGATGGTCGATTCGAGCGATAGCGCTAAGATACCCGCTTTACATTGGACCTTGATCATGGCCGGACATTCCAAGTGGGCAAACATCCAGCACCACAAAGGCAAGCAGGATTCTGTACGCGGGCGCATTTTTACCAAAATCATTCGTGAGATCGGCGTCGCGGCACGTGCCGGTGGTGGCGATCCGAGCACGAACGCGCGACTGCGCCTGGTGCTCGACAAGGCGTTCGTCAACAACATGCCCAAGGACAATGTCGATCGCGCGATCAAGAAAGCAACTGGCGAACTCGAAGGCGTAAGCTACGAAGAGAGTCGCTACGAGGGCTACGCACCCGGTGGCGTCGCAGTAATCGTTGACACGATGACCGATAACCGCATCCGCACCGTTGCCGAAGTGCGCCATGCCTTCGCCAAACATGGCGGCAATATGGGCACTGATGGTTCGGTCGCTTTCATGTTCAAGAAACTCGGCGTTCTCAGTTTCGCACCCGGCGCGGATGAAGACCGCATCACCGAAATTGCGATTGAGGCTGGCGCCGATGATGTTGTTGTATATCCGGATGACCAATCGATTGATGTAGTGACCTCGCCGGATGCCTATCAGGCGGTAAAAGCCGCAATGGAAACGGCTGGTCTCAAACCTGCTCACGCCGAGATCACCTGGCGCGCCGAAAATGATGTAGCTGTCGAGGGCGACACCGCTGTCGCCGTGGTCAAAATGCTGGAGCGGCTTGAAGATCTGGATGATGTGCAGAACGTTTATTCGAACGCCGACCTGCCCGCCGAGGCGTATCTATGATGGCGGAGCAAGCCCCGCTCCAAAGAGACCCATGATCCGCATTCTCGGCATCGATCCAGGCAGCCAACGCACTGGTATCGGCATTATTGATATCGACGCAACGGGCAAGGGCACGCATGTGTTTCATTCTGCGATACAGCTGCTCGACAACGAGACTTTCCATTTGCGATTGAAACAGATCTTCGATGAGGTCAGCGAAATCATCGGCACCTGGGCGCCGCATGAAGTCGCGATCGAAAAAGTATTTATGGCGCGCAACCCGGATTCTGCGCTCAAGCTTGGACAGGCGCGCGGTGCTGCAATCTGCGCGGTAGTCACCCGCGATCTGGCACTGACCGAATACGCTGCCAAAGAGGTCAAACAGGCTGTGGTTGGCACCGGAGGCGCCGACAAGGCGCAGATTCAGCACATGGTGCGCATGTTGCTCGGTCTCACCGGCAAACTGCAGGCCGATGCGGCCGATGCACTGGCCATCGCGCTGACCCATGCGCATACACGATCAACGATCGCTCGCTTTGGCATTCCACGCGCGGCATGGCGACGGCGTTGAGTCAAAACTGAATCTACAAGGAAACGAAATGATCGGCAGACTCAGAGGCACCCTGGTCAGCAAACAGCCACCCGCGTTGATGATCGATGTAAACGGTGTTGGCTACGAACTGGAGGCGCCGATGTCGACTTTCTACGAGCTTCCCGCGACTGGCGCCGAAGTGACACTGATAACTCACTATGCGGTCAAGGAAGACGCAGTCGCGCTCTATGGATTTCACCGGGAATCTGAACGCACGTTGTTTCGCACTCTGCTCAAGGTCAGCGGGATCGGCGCCAAAACCGCTTTATCGATTCTCTCCGGCGTGTCTGTCGGCGACTTCGCACGCATGGTGCTGAATAGCGAGATCACGGCGCTGACACGCATTCCCGGCATCGGCAAGAAGACTGCCGAGCGAATCGTGCTGGAACTGCGCGACCGCGTCGAGGGCATGAACGATGGAGCTAGCCTGCCCAGCGGCGGTGCGCGCGGCGTGGCCATCGATCCCAACGCCGAGGCTACCGCTGCCCTCGTGCAGTTTGGTTACAAGCCACCGGAAATCCTGCGACTGTTAAAAGACGCTGCTGAACCTGGCGACAGCGCTGAAACGCTGATTCGAAAGGCGCTCAAAGCAGCACTGCGCTGATCGCGCGGCGGCGTCGTTCGGCCGTCTGCGGCAACGGGATCGGTGTGCGAAAGCAGGCAATTTGATGCGGCCTGAGGGCGACAGGCGTCTGTTCCGCTTTTAGCACTGACGCGCTGACTCGCAAAGTGCCATTCAACGGCCAACGTTGAAAACTAAAAATTAGGCACCCCATTCCATGCCAGATCGCTACACTACGCGCCTTCTCGATCCGCGACGCGTCGATTCCGACCCCAATGGATTCATCCACAGATCAAAAGAAAGCCACCGGCGTGGCTGCACTCGCCGTGGCTGCGGTAGGCGTCGTCTTCGGCGACATTGGCACCAGCCCGCTCTATACGATGAAAGAGGCGTTTGGCGGCCCGCATGCCATGCCGGTCACCGAAACCAATGTGCTGGGCGTTCTGTCCCTGGCTGTCTGGTCGATGATGCTCGTGGTATCGCTGAAATACGTGATGTTCATCATGCGCGCCGACAACCGCGGCGAAGGCGGCATCATGGCCTTGATGGCGCTGGCGCTGCGAGCCGTTGGCGATGCCGGTCCCTGGCGCCGCGTCGTCATCCTGTTGGCTGTGCTCGGTGCCGCGCTGTTCTACGGGGATGGCGTGATCACGCCCGCGATGTCGATTCTTGGCGCAGTCGAGGGCCTGAAGGTCGCAGCACCCAATCTGGAGCGCTATGTCGTTCCGATTACCGTAGTGATCGTTATCGGCCTGTTCTCCTTCCAGCGCAGCGGTACTGCCCGCGTCGGCGCAATTTTCGGGCCGATCATGATCGTATGGTTTTTGGTCCTGGGCGTGCTCGGTGTCAACCAGATCCTGGAGACGCCATCGGTCCTGCGCGCGCTCAATCCGGTGTATGGCTATTATTTTTTCGCAGCCCACCCGTGGCTGTCGTTTCTCGCTCTGGGTACTGTGGTGTTGGCGATCACCGGAGCTGAAGCGGTATATGCCGATATGGGGCATTTCGGCACACGGCCGATTCGACTGGCCTGGTTCTGGTGGGTTTTTCCCGGACTGATACTCAATTATTTCGGCCAGGGCGCGCTGCTGCTGGGCGATCCCTCTACCGCGCGCAATCCATTTTTTCTGCTGGCACCCGAATGGGCTCTGTATCCGATGATCGCGCTCTCTGCCGCAGCCGCAATCATTGCCTCGCAGGCGGTGATTTCTGGCGCGTTCTCGGTCACGCGCCAGGCAGTGCAACTGGGCTTCGCACCGCGCATGCGAATCTTGCATACCTCAGATGAAACCGTCGGCCAGATCTATGTGCCCTGGGTCAATCGGTTCTTGCTGATCTCTATTATTCTGGTCGTTATCGGATTCCAGTCATCCAGCAATCTGGCCGCCGCATACGGTATCGCAGTCACCGGCACAATGTTGATCGACACGTTGTTGGCATTGATCGTCGCGGTGCGGCTGTGGCATTGGAGCCCGTGGCTCGCCGGCATCGTCGGCGCGACGTTCCTGACCATGGATCTTGCGTTCTTTTCGGCCAACGTCATCAAAATACCGCATGGTGGCTGGTTCCCATTGGCACTGGGCGTGGTGATTTTCACCTTGCTGACGACCTGGCGAAAAGGCCGCACGCTGGTGATGGCACAGATGAAGGCAGATGGCCTGGCGCTCACGCCGTTCATTGCGTCGATTTCTGCGCATCCACCGCTGCGCGTTCCGGGTACGGCGGTGTTCATGACCGCCAACCACGAGAGTGTGCCGCACGCGTTGCTGCACAACCTCAAGCACAACAAAGTCATGCACGAACGCAACGTACTGTTGACGGTCGAGACGCTGGAAGTGCCAGTCGCCGACAAAGAATCGCGCATCGCCATCGAGCCACTTGGCAATGAGTTTTTCATCATGAAGCTGCGTTTTGGCTTTACCGAAGAACCCAATGTGCCCCGCGTCATGGAAGGCTGCCAGAGTTGCGGCTTGCCGTTCGAGATGATGGATACCACTTTTTTCCTTAGCCGGGAAACTCTGATTCCAACCTCGGGTCACGGCGGCATGCCGTTGTGGCGCGACAAGATATTCGCGTTCATGTCACGCAACGCGGAATCGGCGACGGCGTACTTTCAGATCCCCGGCAATCGGCTGATCGAGCTGGGTACCCAAGTCGAAATTTGAACATGTGCGCGGGCTGTCCGAGCGGAGCCGGCTGGAGTGGAGCGCTGGAGTGGGAGCGGCGTCAGCCGCGATGCTTTGGCGCAACGCCGCCTGACACTGCCACTCAACGCCTCGTCCCCGCCTACGCTCGCGCCCGCAATGCTGCCACGGCCGGCAATTCCTTACCTTCCAGAAACTCCAGGAACGCGCCACCGCCGGTGGAGATATAGCTCATGCGATCAGCGACGCCATATTTTTCGATCGCCGCGAGCGTGTCGCCACCACCGGCGATCGAAAATGCGGAAGACTCGGCAACCGCCAGCGCCAGTGCCTTGGTGCCTTCGCCAAACGCATCGAACTCAAAAACCCCTACCGGACCATTCCACACCACGGTGCGTGCGCTACGCACAATGTCGGCATAACGTCGGGCGGTTTCCGGTCCGATATCCAGAATCATCTCATCGGATTTCACCTCGGCAATCGCCTTGACCGTGGCCGGCGCGTCCGCGGCAAATGCGCCCGCAACCACGACATCGACCGGCATTGGAATCTCGGCACCGCGTGCCTTCGCGTCATCGAGAATGCGCCGCGCAGTGTCGAGCAGGTCCGCCTCGTAAAGCGACTTGCCCACTGGGTACCCCTGCGCAGCAAGAAAAGTGTTGGCGATGCCGCCACCGACAATCAGCAGGTCCACTTTGGTGATCAGGCTTTCCAGCAAGGCCAGCTTGGTCGAAACCTTGGAACCGGCGACGATCGCCAAGACCGGCCTGTCCGGATTCTCCAATGCCTGGGAAAGCGCGTCCAACTCGGCCATCAACAGTGGACCGGCGCAGGCGATCGGTGCAAATTTCACCACACCATGCGTCGATGCCTGGGCGCGATGAGCTGTTCCGAAAGCATCCATGACAAAAACGTCGCAAAGCGCAGCGTACTGGCGCGCGAGCGTATCGCTGTTCTGTTCCTCGCCCACGTTCATGCGGCAGTTTTCCAGCAACACCACTTCGCCCAGAGCCACTTCAACGTGGCCGACACGACCCTGCGAAAGATAATCGCGGATCAGGCGCACCGGTGCGCCCAGTGCATCGCCCAACCAGGTTGCCACCGGTGCCAAAGACGAAGCCTCGTCCCAGACGCCTTCCTTGGGTCGCCCCAGATGGCTGATCACGAGCACTCGCGCGCCGGCGTCGCGTGCGGCTCGGATGGTGGGCAGCGAAGACTCCAGTCGTTGCGTAGAAGTGATGCGCCCCTCTTTGATCGGCACGTTCAGATCTTCGCGGATGAGCACGCGCTTGCCGCCCAGCGCAACGTCGGACATACGCACAATAGACATGGCACACCTCGCAGTAAGCAAGCGTGCATTGTAAAGCGGGTCGTGGCCCGATGCTTCGTTCTTGCACGCGGCGGTGGAGCGCATCGGCATGAACCAAGCGAAGCACAGCCTCGGCAACATCGGCAATCGCGCACGTGCCGTTTCTGCAATGGATGCCTCACCAAAAAAAGAACCCCGGCACCAGGCCGGGGTTCGAGTACTACGGTGATTGCGACCCGAGCCGGGCCGCCCCTACTCAGAATTGCATCGACCAACTGTTGATGAAGCCCGTGTCGCCACCGGCGTTATCGTTCACGCGCAGATTCCAGGTGCCATTCGCCACTTCGCTGGAGGCATTGATGGTCACCGTCTTGATGATGTTGTCGGTGCCCGCACCCGTGCGATTGTGGATGTTGTACAGCGTGCCATCGGGTGCAACCAGGTCAACTTTCAGGTCGCCCTGATAGGTATGCACGATGTTCACCGCCACACTCAAGGTAGCTGGCGCATTGCCGGCAACCCCAGTGACTGTGATCGGGCTGTTGACCGTTGTGTTGTCACCAATGGCGACGTCGGTGAGGTTCTGGAAGAACGCGCCACCCACGCTGTAGCTGCCGGTCAACGAGACACCCGAGAACGCCGAGTAAGCCTTCAGGCGCACGTGATACGTACCGGCTACCGCGGTTGCGATATTGCAGGTCTCGGCATTGCCACCCAGGAACGGACGGCAGTCATACACGGTGTCGGTCGGCGCTGAGCCAAACTTCACGTACATGTCCGCGTCTCCGGTGCCACCGCTGATAACGAACTTCAGGCCAGTCGCACCGGTCGGTACCGCCATGGTGAAGTTCAGCGAGGTGCCCAATGCAGCCGACAGACCGGTTTTTGCAACACCATTGCTCAGCTCCGTGCCCGATGTGCTGACGGTCACTGCCCTGGTGATGCTGTTGGTCGCTCCGCCGTTGTCGGTCACCGTCAACACCACGTTGAAAGTGCCGGCCGCGCTGTAGGTCTTGCTCGGATTGGTGGCGGTCGATGTCGTGCTGTCACCGAAGTTCCAGCTGCGTGAAGCAATAGTGCCATCGCTGTCAGTCGAGCTGTCGGTGAACGTAGCAGTCAGGCCACTGGTGCTGAAGCTGTAGTTGGCCACCGGTGCGACGTTGGCGGCGGTACTGACCGTAACTGACCGGGTGATGCTGTTGGTCAGGCCACCATTGTCGGTCACTGTCAGCACTACGCTGTAGCTACCCGCGGCGCTGTAGGTCTTGCTCGGGTTGGTCGAGGTCGACGTGGTGCTGTCACCGAAGTTCCAGCTACGCGAGGCGATAGTGCCATCACTGTCGGTCGAGCTGTCGGTGAAGTTGGCGGTCAGGCCGCTCGTGGTGAACGAGTAGTTTGCCGACGGCGCCACATTGCCCACGACACCAGAGAAGCCACCTTTGACATAGGCATCTACGGATTCTGCCGTACCACCGGTCTCATCGCGATTGTCGGTGTAGATGGCCATGATGTCGTTCAACTGCATGTCCATGCCGTTGTAGTCGCCCCACTCGAACGAATCGCCGATGTTCTTGGAGGTGACCGCGGTCAGTCGTGTCGCGGTGCTGAAGGTCACCCCACCATCAGTGGAAACCGAATAATAGATATCGGTGCCCGAGCGGCTGGTGCTGTTGCGAGTGTCATAGAACATGACAAACACGCGACCAGTCTGGTCCACCGACATCCATGGATTGAAACGATCCACGGTGGCGATGTCTGCAGACGAATGCGCCAGGCTGCTGGCCCAGGTGGCACCGCCATCACGCGAACGCAACACCTTGACCACCGAATGATTGGCCGTGGCGCTGGTGTTGTTCTCGGTTGTGTTGGTGTCGTTATAGGTGATGTACAGACTGTTGGCGAACGTGCCACTGCTCGTATCGGCTTGCGCAGACACGTAGACGAAGGCGCGCCGCGTTTCCATTGCCGGAATCGGATAGTCAAAGTCAGCGTTGAGGTTGGACGCATTGACTGCTGCGGCGAACGTGGCGCCGCCATCGGTCGATTTGAGCACACGGATCTGTTTGGCATTGCTGCCACCAGACGTGGTCGGGAACACGAAGTAGGCATTGCCGGCTTTGTCGGACATCAGGTCACTACCGATTCCGCGGCTGGCGCTGTCGAGCGTCAACGTAGTGCCCCAATTGAGACCGGTATCGGTCGAGCGTGCGAATTTCTGCACGTTGTTCTCATGCCACGCCATGTAGATGCTGCCCAGACGCGGCGACGATGCGTACGTGTCGACGTGCAAATACTCTTTGTCGGACACGTTGCCGGTTGAAAGTGTCTTCGCCAGTGTCCACGAAGCGCCATTGTTGGTGGAGCGGTAGAACAGGACGTTGGTGCCAGAACCGACTACGGTCGAGAGTGCGCCAGCGTAGCCAATACTGCCGTCGGGTGACCAGCCGACTGTGGGATCACAGCAGGTATTGGCAAGCGAAATTGCCGATCCCCAGGTCACGCCGCCATCGGTGGACTGCCACATCTTCTGGCCAGAACCCGGGCCATTGGTGCCGGCGATTACCAGATTGGTGTTGACCGGATTGATTGCCACTGCGGATTCAGCGCCGCCCGCAGGCGTGCTCATGCGCTTCTCGCTTCCTGACAGGAAGTTGGGCATTACCTGATCGGATGGGCGCGTGCTCTGAGTCAGCTCATAGCCACCGGTGCCATTGGCACGAACCGATGTGTAGATCGTTCCGTTTATCTTGAAGCCTTCGTACTTGGCAAGATAACCATTGAGCGCGCTGCGCGGGTACTGTGCCGGGCCGCTGATCATCAGCCCGGGATTAGCCTTGCGCATTTCGACGCGATAGAAAACTGGAATCGGGATGATCGCATCGGATTCGTTCTTCGAAAGCAGATCGACATCGGCCTTGGTCAACAGATAGTTGCGATCGTCCCAGGGGCCGTATTTGGCAAGATCTGCGTAGTCAACCCGCGCATCAACGCCACGCGATTGGCTGATGGTGATGGAAACGGGTGGCTGTGGACGAGTTTGCGCCTGTGCGATACCAGAACAAATCAAAGCGACGGCCAGACCGAGTCCGACCGACTTACTGCGATTGTGCTTGCTCATTGGTTGTATTTTCCACTGATGGTTTCTCCCCGCGCCGATGCTTGCGCACCGACACCCTTTCGGAAGTGGGCCGTCGCTCCCCGCTTCGTCCCATGCCGACTGTCGCATTGGGCATGGCCCGCAGCCAACGTCGATCTCATCGCATCACCGCTCCCGTCGATAGACGCGTAACAAGCGACCCGGCCACTGCGCCGCATCGCGAATTCGAACTGGAAAGATCCTCGAGTCGAAGTCTGCGCCGTTGTTGACGGTCATCACCCGAACCCGCACTCGTCACCACGCACGCCACCGCGCTTCGCTGTCGATCCATCATTGAACCGGCCCACCCGATTGATCAGTCGGTGGGTCAATCCACAGGCCTAATTCTGCTCCGCCTTGCGGAGGAATCGCCGCGGCGGCGTGATGTATAGGTGAATGCAAGCTAAATGTCTTGCTGCGATGCAGCGTGAATGTGCTGGGCCTTGTCAGCCCGCGGTTGGCTCCTGGATTGTCCCTCGCTCGAAACACGGCGCCCGAGTCTGCGCTTGACACGCGTTTCGCAGCCCGCAATCAGATCTCGCTCCGGTAAATGAATATCAATACTGCGTGGCGTGGCTGCGCTTGATCAGGATCAAGTGCCAACTCAGCAGATTGGTCTAAATTTTGTGCTGATGCTGGAGACACTTCATGCTTGCCGAAAAGCAACCGCTTGCCGAAACGCAGCTGCTCGCCCAAATCCCGCTGCTTGCCGAACCGATTTTCGACCCCGAGTTACTGAATCGGTTCGACATATCCGGGCCACGCTACACCTCTTACCCGACTGCGCCGCAATTCAGCAGCAAGTATGACGCGGCCAGTTATCGCGCCGCAGTGCAGGCGTCGAATGAGGACCCGATACCGCGACCACTGTCGATTTACGTGCACATTCCCTATTGCTTCAGTCCGTGCTTCTACTGCGGTTGCAATCGTCTGATCACGCGTGACCCGCTCAAGGGCAGTGTCTATCTCAAGCATCTCGACGCCGAACTGCGAATGCAGGGCAAGTTGTTCGACAAGGACCGCAGTCTGGTTCAACTTCACTATGGCGGCGGCACGCCGAACTTCCTGAGCACTGAACAGCTGATTGAGCTGACTGCGAACATCGGACGGCACTTCGATCTTGAAGTCAGCGACCAGCGCGAGTTCTCGATCGAGCTGGACCCGCGTTCGACCGAGCCAGGTCTCATTGAGGGATTGCATGCTGCGGGTTTCAACCGCATCAGCCTCGGCGTTCAAGATTTCGATGCGAAGGTGCAGGCCGCGGTGAATCGCGTGCAAAGCGTGCAGGAGACGCTAGCGATCATGGATGATGCACGCCGAGTTGGCATGCGTTCGATCAGCATCGACTTGATCTATGGACTGCCCAAGCAAACCCCGACCGGTTTCGCAGCGACCCTCGACATCGTCACCACTGCGCGACCGGATCGGGTCGCCGTATACAGCTACGCGCATCTGCCCGAACGCTTTCGCGCTCAACGCCGCATCAGTGCTGAAGACCTTCCCGACGCCGCCACCAAGCTGCGGCTGCTGGAGCTGTGTGTAGCAAAGCTCGGTGCTGCCGGCTACCACTACATCGGCATGGACCATTTCGCCCTGCCCCAGGATGAACTGGTGCGCGCCCAGCGGAGCGGAAATCTGCAGCGAAATTTTCAGGGCTACTCGACGCATGCGGACTGCGACCTGATCGGACTGGGCATGAGCTCGATCGGCAAGATTGGCGACTTCCATCACCAGAACGAGCGCGAACTTCCTGCCTACGTGCGCGCGCTGGAAGAACATCGACTGCCGATCGCGCGCGGTATCGAACTCGACGCCGACGACCTGATCCGACGCGACCTGATCCAACATCTGATGTGCGACTGCCGCCTTGACATCGTGGCCTTCGAACACCGCCATAGCCTGATTTTTCACCAGTACTTTCGCGCGGAAATGAGCAGACTTGCTGAACTCGCCGAAGCTGGACTGATCGAGCTCACGCCGCGGCACATCAGCATCACTCCGCGTGGACGGTTGCTGATGCGCATCGTCGCCATGTGTTTCGATCGGTACTTGCGCACGCCGTCAACGGTGACGCAATTCTCGCGTGTGGTTTGAGCCGCGTGAGAGCATTGCAGCCGCTGACTCTTCACGCACTCAACCTGTGTTTTGCAAAGCCTGCGACACGCCGTGAACTGTTGCGCACAGCGCACGAAACAGATCGTCGTCGGGACGATTGCTGGCACGCCAACGCTCCAGCAGATCGCGTTGCAGCAGACTGATCGGATCGGTATACGGATTGCGCAGCCGCAGCGATCGCGCCAGACGCGGATCGTCGCTGAGCATCGGGCGTCCGCGAATGCGTTCGATCAGATCACGGGTCAGGTCGTGCTCGGCCAACAGGCGCGGAAAGAATTGCGCATGCAAGGGCCCAGCGAGTTCTGAGAAGCGCTCGGCGATGGCCATGTCGCCCTTGGCCATGACCATTTCAACGTCTGCCAGCAGTGCCTTGAAGAACGGCCAGTCGCTGGCCATTTCGCTGATCGCCATTTCTCCATGGCGTGTCAGAGCGGTTTTTAGTGCAGCACCAATACCAAACCAGCCCGGTACGCCGGATCGACATTGCGTCCATGCGAACACCCAAGGGATTGCGCGCAGGTTCTCCACTCCCAACATACTGCCGCGCTTGGGCGGGCGCGAACCCAGAGTCATTCGCTCGATCACATCGATCGGCGTCGCCTCGCGGAAATAGTCGACGAAGCCCGCTGAGTCGGCGACCAGATTGCGGTACGCCGCATAGGCGTCGCTGGCGATGACGTGCATCCATTCACGCCATTGCACTTCACGCGGCTCCGGCGGCCTGGGACGCACACTGGCGGCAATCACCGCGCCCGTGGTCTGGGTGAGCTCGCGCAATGCCAACGCGTCGATGCCGTACTTTCGATGTATCACTTCTCCTTGCTCGGTGACGCGCAAATGGCCACGCAGCGAATGCCGCGGCGCCGCCATCAGCGCATGTGCAGTCTTGCCACCGCCACGACTGACTGAGCCGCCACGGCCGTGGAAGAACACGACTTGCACTGCACGCGCAGCGGCCGCGTCCATCAACTCCACCTGCGCCCGCTGTAGTGCCCAGCGCGCCGCCAGCAGTCCGCCGTCTTTGGCGCTGTCGGAATAACCCAGCATTACGGTTTGCCGGTTTCCGCGCGCCGCAACATGACGCCGATAGACCGGATCATCGAGTAGATCGGACAAGGTCTGCGGCGCCTGGGTCAAATCGGCGATCGTTTCGAACAGCGGGGCGACATCCAGCGCGACATCGCCATTGGCGTCCAAAAGTTCCGCCGCGCGCGCCCACGCCAAAACCTGCAACACGTCGCTGGCGTGGCTGGCCATGCTGATGATGTAGACGCCGGTTGCGGCCGGTCCCAGGCGTCGATTGGCCAGCGCCAGCGCATCGAATACGGCGAACTCGCGCGCCCAGAGCGCCACGTCTTTGCGTCGCGGCAATGTCTCGACACCCGCCGCCGCCGCGCGCAACAGCAGCATGCGTTGCGCCGGGTCTGTCCAGCGCGATGCATACACCTCGCTCCAGGCATCACGCTGCACGCGCGCGTCCTGGCGCACGTCCAAGCGTGCCAGATGGAAACCAAAGGTACGTATGCGCCAACGCAGCCTACGCACCGCAAACCAGCCCGCGTGCAATCCTTTGTGCGCGAGCAGGCTGTTCGAGATCATGGCAATGTCGTGCTCGAAGCCGGCAACACTTTCGTAAGCCGATTCCGCTTCGCTTTGCGTCGCTTGCAAGCGTGTACCGATCAAGCGCAACAGACATCGGTATGGCATGTCCTGATGTCGCGGGCGGATGCGCGCTGCCGCCTCTGGCAGCAGTGCCCGATAACGTGCAACAGCCAACAATACTTCTTCGCTCACTTGCACACGACCCAGCGTCTGGCTGAGCAGGCGTTCCAGCCGCGACACCTCGCGGCGATAACAGTCGATGATCATGCGCCTTTGCGCGCTCAGCGATTCGGCGATCGTTTCCGCGCCGACGTTGGGATTGCCGTCCATGTCCCCGCCCACCCAGCTGGCGAAGCGCAACACATTCGGTAAATCGGTAGCGACGCCGTACTGCTGCTCCAGCGCATCGCCGAACACTTCATAAAACACTGGAACGACGCGGTACAGCTGTTCGGCAAGATAGTAGTTCACGTGCTCGCGCTCGTCCGCCACGCTTGGCCGCACCGGCGCGCCCTCGGCAGTCTGCCATCCTGCGGTGAGCGCCATGCGCAATCGCGCCCAATCCGTTTCACGCTCGCCAGGGGTACGTTCGCTGGACAGATCCGCCAGCAAACTGCGCACGATCTCTGCATCTTTTTCCAACAGCGAGCGGCGAACCGCCTCGGTCGGGTGTGCAGTGAACACTGGCTCGATATCCAGCACTGCGATGGTCGACATCAGCTCCTCGGCTGACACGCCCGCCACGCGCAAGCGATGCAAAACATCACGCAACCCCTCCGGTGGAGAACTTTCGCCGCTCAGTTGGTAATGACGATGACGTCGAATGCGATGCACCCGCTCGGCGACATTCACCACCTGGAAATAAGTGGCAAAGGCACGCGACACCAGTTCGGCATGCGCCGGCGTCAATTCACTCAGTCGTTGCTGCAGATCGTGCGTCGATTCTCCGCGTTCGCGGCGACGGATCGCGCTGGCCCGGATCGACTCGATCTCATCCAGAAAATGCGGCCCGACCTGCTCTTCCAGTAACTCGCCCACCAGCGCGCCGAGCCTGCGCACATCGTCGCGCAGGCCTCGATCAGTAGGTGGAAACTCGACATCGCGCAGTTCTTCCACACCCACCCCGCAGGTCGGCAAGCCAACCCAAGACTAGCGGGGGTGTTTGGTGCGATGCAACAAGCTAACCAGAAAGACCCATTGCGGCCAAAAAACCTTGGCGCGAATTTCAGACCAATGGTGTGTCCGGCGAGGTCTTGCCGGGGACCTGCACTATCAGCATCGTGGCGCGATTGCTGGTCGGTTTGACGACGCTGTATTCGCCTTCAAATACGTTGCTGGGGGTTGGCTTGGCACGTGGCCCACGCAGGCGGCGAACGAAATGCACGACCGTCATCACGATCAGTACCTTGATCGCGATCAGCAGTCCGAGCGCGAGTCCCGCCAAGAGCAAAGCAGCGATGAAAAGTCGCTTCACCAGGAGGCCGAAGAACTCGAACAGGTCGGACATTGCAGGTCCTTACGCCACGGTCGCGGCTTTGCGTCAGAATGTGAGGCATTCTGCAGCATGGCAATGACTTGAGCATGAACCAATCCGAACTCGATGCGGGCGATTCGCGGGCAGGGCTACCGGATGGCGAGAACGTCGTCTGTGCCATTGCCGATATCGCTGAGGATGGTGCATTGGGACGGCAGATCCCTTCCGCCACCGGAGGCTTTCCGATCGTGCTAACGCGACAGGGCGACCACGTACATGCCTTTCACAACGAGTGTCCGCACGCTGGCCGCCGTCTTGATTGGGTGCCGGGCCAGTTTCTCATCGAAAACAATCTGTTGGTCTGCGCCGCGCATGGCGCAGCCTTTACCCGCGACAGTGGCCTTTGTCTGGCCGGTCCTTGCCACGGCCAGGGACTGGTGCGGTTTCCAATCGTTGTACGTGATGGCAAGGTGTTACTGGCGCGCTGACGAGCGGCAATGAATACGGATGGTCCGTTAACCACCCGTAAGCATTCAGAGTTCCGTCGCGGGGGCGCGCCGCCTTCGCGCAAAGTCTTATTCGAACCCGTTGAGGAACACGACATCTGCCACCACGGGATCGGAGTCGGTCGCCGCGTTGTTCGAATTATCGAGTTCCAGCACCGTCCCGGTGACTAGGCTGACCGTGTTGCTGATGGTATTGCCCGAAAGCGCAGTAACCGTAGTGTTGATCACGTAGGTCAATACGCCGCCAACAGGCAGGTCGACCAAGGCGGAAATGCTGCCACTACCCGAAGCCGCCGGACAGACAGCGCTGCCGGACCCGACGCAGGTCCACGAAAATGCGCTCAACCCCACCGGTACGGAATCCGTTAACAAGGAGCCCGGCGCAGGATCGAAGCCGCCGTGACGTAGTTCAATCGTGTACTGCGTGCTGCCATTTTCGAAAAGCACGGACTGATTGTTGGTCTTGGTGACGGAAATATTCGCCGTTGCAATAACGATGATGGTGAATTGCAGCTGCACCGACGTGTCGACGCCGCCATTCGCGGTGCCGCCATTGTCGCGTAGCGTTGCGCCGAGGGTCGCCGTGCCGCCGCTTCCCGTCAAGGTGTAGCTTAAAGTGCCCGCGTTGGACAACGACGCCGCACTCACGATGCCATTCGGGTCGCTGATCTCGGCAACCACGTATTCAGCGACTGCTTGCCCGCTTTCACTGGGGCCCAAATTGACAGCAGTCACGAAACCGCTGGCTGTCTGCACCCCGAAAGTGCCAGCGACCGGGGATTGAGTTCCCAGAACAGTGAAACTGGGTGCGTCGTTGACCGGGTTTACGTTGACGTCGAAGGTCGCCGTTCCGATAGCGGTGCCGGCATCGGTTACGGTGAGCGTGATCGTGGCACTTCCCGACAGGTTCGCGACTGGCGTCGCCTGCACCGTTCGCGAAACGCCGGAACCCGCCAATACGATGGTGCCGTTCGGGATCAGCGTGGTGTTGCTTGAACTCGCGGTCAGCACCAAGCTGGCTGCAGCGGTTTCGACGTCACCCACGGTCACATTCAACGCACCGGTGTTGGCGTCTTCATTGATTACCTGATTGCCTGGACTACTTACCGTGGGCACATCATTTTGCGCGTTCACGGTCAGCTGGAACGCCTCGATGGCAGTGCCGCTATTGGCATCAGTCACAGTGATCGTAATGTTCGCCACGCCGAATTGATTGGCAAGCGGCGTCGCCGTCACGTTGCGACTCGCGCCCGAACCACCAAACACGATATTGGCCACTGGCACCAAGGTCAGATTGCTGGATGCTGCGGAGAGCGTGAGACTTGCGGCTGCGGTTTCGACATCACCCACCGTGAACGCCAGCGCGCCGGTGTTGGCATCCTCGTTGATCGCCAGATCCGCAATTGCGGTGATCGTCGGAAGGTCGTTCAATGCGTTGACGGTCAATAGAAAGGCTTCGTTGGCGGTGCCGGAATTTGCATCAGTGACGGTGACCGTGATGTTGGCGACGCCGAACTGATTGGCGACTGGCGTCACCGTGACAGTTCGACTCGCGCCCGAGCCACCAAACACGATATTGGCCACTGGCACCAAGGTCAGATTGCTGGATGCTGCGGAGAGCGTGAGACTTGCGACTGCGGTTTCAACATCGCCTACAGTGAAGGCGATGGCGCCAGTGTTGGCATCCTCGTTGATCGCCAGATCGGCAATCGCCGTGATCGTCGGCAGATCGTTTTGCGCATTTACCGTCAATTGAAATACTTCGTTGGCAGTTCCGCTATTCCCATCCGTCACGGTGACGGTGATGTTGGCGACGCCGAACTGATTGACGACTGGCGTCACCGTGACAGTACGACTCGCGCCCGAGCCACCAAACACGATATTGGCCACTGGCACCAAGGTCAGATTGCTGGATGCTGCGGAGAGCGTGAGACTTGCGACTGTGGTTTCAACATCGCCTACAGTGAAGGCGATGGCGCCAGTGTTCGCATCCTCGTTGATCGCCAGATCGGCAATCGCCGTGATCGTCGGAAGGTCGTTCAATGCGTTGACGGTCAATAGAAAGGCTTCGTTGGCCGTAGCGGAATTTGCGTCAGTGACGGTGACCGTGATGGTGGCGACGCCGGATTGATTGGCCAACGGCGTGACCGTGACGTTGCGGCTCGCGCCAGATCCACCAAATACAATATTGGCCAGCGGCACCAGCGCGAGATTGGTGGAAGCTGCCGACAAGGTCAGGCTGCCGACCGGTGTCTGCGCATCACCGACAGTGAACGCGAGCGCGCCGGTGTTCTGATCCTCGTTGATCGCAAGATCGGCGATTGCGGTTATTGTCGGCGGCGTGTTGCTATCGGACTGGTGTCCGATTGCAGTCGCCGACGAGCCATTGAAATTGGTGTTGCCGCCATAACTGGCATTGATCGTCTGTGCGCCACTGGCGGTGAAGGTCAGCACGCAGCTGGTGCTGGGCAAAGTGATGGTGCATCCGGCCGAGTTGGTGGCGGTGACGGTGATGGTTCCGGTTGGAGTACCGGTGCCCGGCGCAACGACATTCAACGTCGCGGTGACCGTGACATTGCTTCCCTGCGGCGCCGGATCGGGCGCGTCAACGATGCTCAGCGTCGTGTTGGCCTTGTTGATGATATGCGTGGTCGTGCCGGCGCTGGAGTCCCAGCCGGCAAATCCCAGGTATCGAGCGCTGAGGTTCAACGTGGCGGGGGCACCACTGCTGAGATTGCAGCTGCCCACCTCGCCAACCGACCCGACCAGGGTGATGGTGCACAGTCCACCGACACCATTGCTGACTTCAACCGTGCCGCTTGGCTGACCGGTGATCGCAGTGCCGGCCCCGGCCTCGGTCACGGTGACCTGCGCCGTGTAGGTCTGACCCGGCACGCTGGGATCAGGAGCGTCGCTGGTGATCTGGGTCACCGTGTTTTCGCTGGGTGTGAAATACCACGCAGTGGCGTCGTTGAACGCCAGGTTGGCGGTGGTAACCCGCACGTTGTCGGCCGAGATGCCCACGCCGCCAACGCTACACACCGCAAAACCGGTGCTGGCGTCGACGCGGACGCGCAGATTGCAGGCAGCACTGGTTGGGTTGCTGAGCTGCCCGACGTACTGCAACGAATAGATATAGTCGTCCGAGTTGCCTTGCACCCGATCCAGCCCGGCGCGGGCCAAGCGCATCGTGGTGACATCGTCGTGCTGCATATGGCGCTGCGCTTCGCGAGTGAATGCGCCCTGCTGCATCACCGCCTCGGTGTTGGCGAAGCCCAACGCATTCATCACATCGCGATCTGCATTGGCAGCGAACAAGTGACCGCCCGGCAGGGCGGTCAATGCCCGGATTAACGTGGAGGTGTCAAACAACCCCGGTAGCTGCCCCGGATTATTCTGGTTGCGGATGTACCAATGCAGGTTGACATCGTCGCCGCGAACATCGTCACTGGAGCCATGCCGAGTGTCCGCGCCCGCGTTTTGATCGAATATCGTATTGGCGCCTACATCGCTCTTGGTGCCGTTGCGCCCCGGCTCGGCAATTCCCGACTCGGTGGCGTGATTGGGATGCGCCAAGCCCTGGCAGTGACCCATCTCATGCAGAAGCGTGGATTCGAAATCCACCTGGCTGACAGGAATGTCGGTGCTGGCATTGAGCGCAAAGTTGTTGTTGGGAATCGATCGCAGGCGGTTGTAGGTACTCACCGCTTTGATCACCGAGCCCTCAGCCTGCGCCGCCAAAGCCGGATTGACACTGATGTCAATGCAGATGGTCAGCGCCGGCAGCGTGCCGCCGGTACCGGTGTAAACACGCGCATGCGTTACCTCATCCAGAGACGCAGCGCCGGCGAATACGTAGGCGCCGGCTTGGCTTGACTGCGGGAACAGCGCAGGCGCGAGCAACAACAGCAGAGCTAGCGTGCGGTTCATTGGCCTGCCTCCGAACGACGCGCGATTTCGTCCGCAGCGACCAGATCATCACGCTTGCTGAACGCAATGAGCGCCGCCGCCAAGCGTTGCAGCGCATCCAGACTGCGGATCTCCGGGTAGCGTTCGGCATACTGGAATATGGCCAACGCACGCGTGCTCGATGTTCGACCGGTATGGCGCAGCGTCAGCGCATAGTGGTCAGCATCCAGAACCGCGAAACGTTCTGTCAGCGCGACGCTGCTGCGCGCAACATCGATTGCTGCCGCTTGAGCGAGCATTTCCGACTGAACATAAGGCTGCTGCTGGTGATCGCGCTGCAGGTCTTGCAAGTGCGCACGCTCGGTCGTGGTCAATGCAAACAGATATTCGCCGCGACGTTTGTAGTATTCCGGCATTCTGATGAGCACACAGTCGTTGTCATGCACCCAAATGATGAGTTCCTTGCCGGCACTGGCCATCTCGCCCGGCGTGACCTGCAATTCGATCAGCGCTGTGCCTTGCGGACGGCAGGGCTGCGCAACTGCATTGAATGCCGTGGTGACGATGGTCAGGGCAAACAGAAAACGCGCTGCTGCCCGCCACGACGCCGGGCGGAGCAGGACGTGAATGCCAGAACGCCGAACTGGCGTCGACGCCTCGGGCCTGAAATTCGAGTCGACGCCAATCGCCGGAAACGCAGCAGGAGTAAACAGGGGCAACCCCCTGCGCGAATCGTTACTGGCGTTCATGTCATCCCCTGAATGAATGGCTGGTTTGGCACCCAGTGCACGTTTTAACGCAGTCTGCCGCGTCGCGCTATCCCGCTGATCGGTGAACCCGCGCCAATCAACCGTGCGAGTCAATCCAGATCAGGCTTGCCATGCGGCCCGTTGCCCGATCGCGACGATGCGAAAAGAAAAGTGACGGATCAGAATACGTGCAGAATTCACCGCCACTGACACGTTTTAACCCGAGTGCTGACAGGCGTTGTCGAGCGAGCTGATACAGGTCGCAGTGCCATTTTTGCTTCGCGTCCACGTTGACCAAAGCGCGAAACGCAACCGCGGCGGATGCATTCTGGGAGACGAAGGCATCACGCACATCGGCGCCGACCTCGAATGCGTTCGGTCCGATCGCCGGGCCAAGCCAAGCCAGCAGGCGCGGCACAGGAGTGTGCATTCGTTGCACGGTCGCCTCGATCGCGCCAGCGGCCAATCCGCGCCAACCGGCATGCACTGCGGCCACTTCGCTGCCGTCGTCGGCACATAACAACAGAGGCAGGCAATCTGCAGTCAGCACCGCCAGCACCTGCCCGGGTCGAGAAGTCCGCGACGCGTCAGCAACAACAGTCGTAGCTGATGGGTTCGCGTCTAGTTCGACCGAATCGGCGTCCAGCACCAAGGTGCCATGCACCTGGCTGAGCCACAGCGGCGCGGTTGGCAAGTGAAGCGCAGCGCTGAGCAGCGCGCGATTGCGTTGCACGGCGCCCGGATCGTCGCCGACATGGTCGGCTAGATTGCAGGCGTCGAACGGCGGCAACGACACACCGGCGGCGACTCGCGTGCTGACGTAAGCCATGACGCCAGACGCTGCGCCCCAGTCTGGAAGCAAGAACCCTCGCGGCAAACCCATTGCGCAGGGCGCCATCGCATTCAGCGCTTCGCGAATGCCTTGCTGTCGGCACGCAGCGCGGCCAACAGATTCAGCATGTCCTCCGGCACCGGTGCCTCGTTGCTGATCAATTTGCCGGTGCGCGGATGTTCAAATTCCAGAAACTGCGCGTGCAGCGCCTGGCGCCTGAAGCCACGCAACGCGGTGTCCAACTCGGGCGTCGCTGCCTTGGGAATTTTCAGCCCGGTTCCATAGAGTGGATCGCCGACGATGGCATGGCGGATGCTGGCCAAGTGCACACGGATCTGGTGCGTGCGCCCAGTCTCGAGTTGGCAGGTCAGCAAGGTGTGGGCACGGAAGCGTTCGGCCACGCGATAGTGCGTTACGGCTTCGCGGCCACCCTCGCGCACCGCCATCTTGAGCCGGTCATGCGGGCTGCGGTCGATCGGTTTGTCGATGCGATTGCCCGCAATGATCTCGCCCACGACCAAAGCCAGATAGCGCCGGTTGACCTCGCGTTCCGACAGCTGCGCTACCAAGGCAGCATGAGCCTCGACATTGCGCGCAACGACCAGGGCGCCCGAAGTATCCTTGTCCAGGCGATGCACGATGCCGGCGCGCGGCACCTCGCGCAGTTTTGGATCGAAAAAGAGCAGTGCGTTGACCAAAGTGCCGGTGGCATTGCCCGCACCCGGATGCACGACCAGCCCAGCTGCCTTGTTGATCACGATGACATCGTCGTCCTGATAGAGCACGTCGAAGTCGATCGCCTCGGGTGCATCGCGCACTTCTTCGCGCATTTCGGCCTGAATATCGACGGTATCGCCCATCGAAACGGAATCGCGCGGACGCGCCACGGCGCCATTGATCAGCGCCTTGCCATCCTTGATCCAACTGGTCAGTCGGCTGCGCGAGAACTGTGGGAACAGCTCGGCCAACGCCTGGTCGAAGCGCTTGCCGGACAACGCATCCGGCACCAGAGCGGTCAGGGATTCAGAGCTGGCGGTTGCAATAAAATTTGAAGTCACAAATTTTCCTTGGTGAACGGGGCCGGAACCGGACCCGGCGATGGCCGACCCTTTGCGCTGGCCCGGTCGGCATCGGTGAGGCTTTGGGCTATCATGCCAGCCTCATTTTAGGATGCTTTGCATGCCAGCCCGCACATTTTCCGTTTTCCGCGTCCTGCTGATCCTCGGTCTGCTGCTCTTTGCCACCGCGTGCTCGAACAATGTGCGCCTGGACGCGGCCGAAACAATGCCCGCCGACGCACTCTATGCCGAGGCCAAGCGTTCTCTGGACGACGAGTCCTACGACCGTGCCGTCAAGTTCTATCAGCGACTGGTAGCGAGATTCCCATACGGCACCTACCACGAGCAGGGTCAGATCGACCTCGCATACGCGCTGTACGAACGCGACAAACACGATGAAGCGCTGTCCGCAGCCAATCGTTTCATCAAACTGTACCCCACCCATTCGCGTATCGACTACGCGTATTACTTGCGTGGTCTGATCAACTTCAACCGCCAGGCCGGGTTTCTGGAGCGCTATTTCCGCAGCGATCTGACCCGGCGCGACCTGCAGTACATCCGCCAGAGCTTTCAGGACTTCAACGAACTGGTTGAGAAGTTTCCGCAGAGTTCGTATGCACCGGACGCGCGCCAGCGCATGATCTTTCTGCGCAATGGGCTGGCCCAGGGCGAAATCATGGTCGCGAGCTACTACCTGAGACGGGGCGCCTGGGTGGCTGCGGCGCAACGCGCCAAGTTTGTGCTCGAGACTTACCAGGAAGCGCCACAAACCGGCGACGCGCTGGCCATCATGACCGAAAGTTACACGCGGCTGGGTCAGGCCAAGCTGGCCGCGGATGCGTCTCGGGTTCTCAAGCAGAACTACCCCGAGCATCCGTATTTCGCCGGCAACTGGCCCGCCAAGCGCTCGCTGTGGCGTCAACTCAATCCGTTCTCGAATGATGTCGCGCCAGCAAAAGGCGGCTGA
>JAWXCG010000034.1:0-24843 GCA_034440555.1 Pseudomonadota bacterium | reverse complement strand
GGTGCGGGTGCGGGTGCGGGTGCGAGTGCAGGTGCTGGCCCACGAGCCGGTGTGAGTGCAGGTCCACGAGCCGGTGCGAGCGCGGGCGCGAGTGAATCGCCTGCGGCAGCACCAGCCGCGAGTGATGCTGGCAGCGCCGAAGCAGCCGAGTAACGCGCACCTTGTGCGGGCGCAGCAATGCGTCCGCTCCACGCGTTAGATCGCGACAAGTAGCGAGCGACATGAATTACGCGACACCCATGCTGTAACAGAATGCCGAAAATCAACGAGGTAAAAATGGAAATCACCGCTTCCCTGGTGAAGGAACTGCGCGAGCGCTCCGGCGCCGGCATGATGGAATGCAAGAAAGCTTTGACCGAAACCCAGGGCGATGTCGAAATCGCAATGGAAAACCTGCGTAAGTCTGGCCTCGCCAAGGCCGACAAAAAAGCCGGCCGCGTCGCTGCCGAAGGCCGCATCGCGTTGGCCCATGAAGGCAGCAAGGCGGTCATCGTCGAGATCAACTCGGAGTCCGATTTTGTCGCCAAGGACGATAGCTTCATCGCGTTCACCAAGTCGGTCGCCGCCACCGCGTTGTCTTCTGGTGCAGCCGATATCGAAACGCTCAAGTCGGCGAAGATCGGCGGCGCGACGGTCGAAGAAACCCGTGCCGCGCTGATCGCCAAGGTGGGCGAAAACGTGCAGCTGCGTCGCCTCGCCAAAGTCGATAGCGCGCACCATGTTGCCGGCTACGTACATGCCGGGCGCATCGGCGTGCTGGTCGAACTCAAGGGTGGCGACGCTGAGCTGGCCAAGGGCATCGCCATGCACATCGCCGCGTTGAACCCGCCATACATCAAAGCAACAGATGTGCCGGCAGAGTTTGTCGCCAAGGAAAAAGAAATCGAGCTGGCCAAGATGAGCGACAAGGACAAGTCCAAGCCGCCCGAAATCCTGGAGAAAATCATCGCCGGCAAGATCGCCAAGATTGTCAACGAAGTGACCTTGACCGGCCAGGCCTATGCATTGAACACCGATCAGACCGTCGATGCAGTGTTAAAAGCCGCGAATGCCGAAGTGCTCAGCTTCCACCGCCTAGCAGTTGGCGAGGGCATTGAAAAAGTGGTCGAGGATTACGCCGCAGAAGTGATGAAGCAGGCCGGACTGGCCTGAACAAAAAAGGGGAGCCTGATCGCTCCCCTTTTTTTGCGCGGTTTCTGGCAATCGCCCGATTGCCGCATCGTGATGGATCACGACTCACTGCCAGTGGAGCACTCATGAACACACCGAGATATCGCCGCATCCTGCTCAAACTCAGCGGCGAAGCCTTGATGGGCAAAGAGAACTACGGCATCGATCCAGCGGTACTGGGCGGGCTGGCGGACGAAGTCATCGAAATCGCGCGTGTCGGTATCCAGGTCGGGGTGGTCATCGGCGGTGGCAACATCTTTCGTGGCGCCGGCCTCGCGGCCGCCGGCATGGACCGCGTAACAGGCGATCATATGGGCATGCTAGCCACGGTGATGAACTGCCTGGCAATGCAAGACGCGATCGAGAAGCGCGGCATGGTGGCGCGCACGATGAGTGCGATCAAGATCAACGAAGTGTGTGAGGACTATATCCGCCGCCGCGCCATCCGCCATCTCGAGAAGGGCCGCATCGTGCTGTTTGGCGCCGGAACCGGCAACCCGTTTTTCACCACCGATTCGGCGGCAGCATTGCGCGCCGTTGAAGTCGGCGCCGACCTGCTGCTCAAAGCTACGAAAGTCGACGGTGTGTACAGCGCCGACCCGAAGAAAGATGCAACCGCCACTCGCTACGAGCAACTCAGCTACGAAGAGGTGATCCAGCGCAATCTCGGCGTGATGGACACCGCTGCGATCGCGCTCTGTCGCGATCACAAGATGCCGATGCGAATCTACAACATGACCGGACGCGGCGACCTGATGCGCATCATGCTCGGCGAGCAGATCGGCACCCTCGTCGGCGGTTGAGGTCGCCAGCCGCAACTGCAGACGCGACGGTCTCGTCTCAGCGATCCGCGGCCGCGAAGCGCTTGCTGCCCCATGATCCATTGCAACCAGAACGCGCAGTCAGTGGCCGCTCGCACACCGCTATACTCCACACTCCACTCCCAGATTCCGAGTCCCGGCCATGATCAATCCCATCAAGACCGACGCCGAAATGCGTATGACCAAGAGCATCGATGCGCTCAAGCACGATCTCTCCAAGCTGCGCACCGGTCGCGCCACTACCAGCCTGGTCGATCACCTCAAAATCAACTACTACGGCTCCGAGGTACCGCTGACGCAAGTCGCCACCATCGCCGTTGTCGATGCACGCTCACTGGTCATCACCCCATGGGAAAAAAGCATGGTGCAGCCAATCGAGAAAGCGATCATGTCGTCGGATCTGGGTCTCAACCCGACCACCGCCGGCGTGGTCATTCGCATCAACTTGCCCCCGCTCACCGAACAGCGCCGCAAGGAACTTGCCAAGCACGTGCATCATGAGGGCGAGACCGCCAAGGTCGCGGTGCGCAATATCCGCCGCGATGCCATGCAGCACGTCAAGGATTTGCTCAAAGACAAGAAAATCTCGGAAGACGAAGAGCGCAAGGCGGAGCTGGATATCCAGAAGCTCACCGACAAACACATCGCCGACGTTGACGTCGTGGTCCGGGACAAGGAAAAGGAACTGATGTCGATGTAGAGCGCGAGCACTCGCCCTCGTTGACCAGTAACTCCATCAACTGTGACTAATATCGACCCGGCCATCGCCGTGCAGCGGCTGCCCAAGCACATCGCCATTGTCATGGACGGCAATGGTCGCTGGGCCGAGGCGCGGCATCGTCCGCGAACGTTTGGCCACCATGCCGGAGTGCAGGCAGTCCGCCAGGTGGTTGAGGCCTGCATCCGACGAAGTGTGCCGGTACTTACCCTGTTCGCGTTTTCCAGCGAAAACTGGAAGCGGCCGATATCCGAGGTCAGCGCCCTGATGGACTTGTTCATGCGCGCCATGGATCGGGAAGTGGATGCCTTGCACAACAACGGTGTACGCCTGAATTTTATCGGCGATCGCTCTGCGTTTCAGCCGGAATTGGCCGAGCGCATGACCCGGGTGGAACTGCGCACGGCCGGAAACACGCGGCTGATGTTGAATGTTGCGGCCAACTATGGCGGACGTTGGGACATCGCACGCGCAGCCAGAGCGCTGACCGAGCGCGTACAGCGTGGCGAAATCACCGTACAGCAAATTGACGAAGCCGCGATGCAGGCCGAAATCGCGTTGAACGAGCTACCCGAACTCGATCTTTTCATCCGCACCGGCGGGGAACAACGAGTCAGCAATTTCCTGCTGTGGCAACTGGCCTATGCCGAACTGTGGTTCACCGACGTGCTGTGGCCGGATTTCGACGCGGCCTGTCTGGACCTGGCGCTGCAGGCGTTTGCGCGTCGTGAACGCCGTTTCGGCCATACCGCCGCACAGATCAGGAACGCGTCTTGAACGCATCAAAGCCGGTCAGCGGTCTACGCCAGCGCGCGCTGACCGCGATCATCCTCGCGCCGGCTGGGATTGCTGCAATATTGCTGCTGCCGACGGCGGCATTCGCCGTGATGATGGGCGCTTTGTTCTGCATCGGATTATGGGAATGGGCGCGGCTCGCCGGCTGCAGTACTGCTCCTATGCGCGTTGGTTTCGCCGCTCTGGGCATCGCGCTCATGCTGCTGTTGTGGTGGCGCGGTGTCCAGTTACTCGAACAAGTGGCCGTTGTCGGCGTGATATTTTGGGCGATTGCTCCGCTCTGGCTCAGATTTTTCGAATTCGCCAGCACGCCCAATCAGCGCTCGATCGCCTTTAAGCTGGCGGCAGGTCTGTGCGCGATCGTGCCAGCCTGGGCAGCTGGCACCCATCTACATGGCAACACCGCGCAAGGCGCGGCCTGGGTGCTGTTCGTCTTTGTGTTGATTTGGTGTGCCGATGTGTTCGCCTACTTTTCAGGCCGTTTTATCGGAGGCCGCAAGCTGTCTCCGCGGATCAGCCCGGGCAAGACCTGGGCGGGTGTCTACGGCGGCTTTGTCGGTGCTGCGCTGTATGCGTTGATTTGCGGCCTGGCCATCGGCATCCGCGGCCAGAGTTTGCTTGTTCTGGTTGTGCTTAGCGCGATCACGGTGTCGATGTCGGTGGTGGGCGATTTGTTGGAGAGTCTGCTCAAGCGACACGCGGGTGAGAAAGATTCAGGCCAGCTGTTTCCGGGGCACGGGGGCGTGCTCGACCGCTTCGACAGTCTGTTCGCGGCCCTGCCCGTGTTCACCATCGGCAAAATCATGTGGGATCTATGAATCGCGTTGCCCTGCTCGGTGCCACTGGCTCGATTGGCACCAGCGCGTTGGATGTCATCGCCCGTCACCCGCAGCGCTATCAGGTGCAGGCGCTGGCGGCGCATCGCGATGTCGATGGGCTGCTGAAACTCTGCGCGCGTTTCAAGCCAAGCCTGGTGGGCATCGCCGATCCCTACTGCGCCGATGCGTTGGCCGCTGGGCTGAAAGCGCACGGTTTGCATAGTGTCCAGATGCTGGTGGGCCCGACCGGACTGGACCAGATGGCTGGCGCCTCGGAAGTGGACACCGTGGTCGCGGCAATTGTCGGTGCGGCCGGCCTGTCCAGCACGCTGGCGGCGGCTTGTGCGGGCAAGCGCATCCTGCTTGCCAACAAGGAATCGGTTGTCATCGCGGGGGCTTTGCTGTTTGACGCACTGGCCGCGCACGGTGGTTGCATCATTCCGCTGGACAGCGAGCACAACGCCGTCTTCCAGTGCCTGCCCCAGGGCTTCGCGCGCGACCCTGATGCGCACGGCATCCGTCGCATCGTGCTGACCGCATCCGGCGGCCCGTTCCGCGGGTTCAGCCGCGAGCAGCTGGCTCAGGTAACGCCGGAACAGGCGGTCAAACATCCACGCTGGCAAATGGGCCGCAAGATATCGGTGGACTCGGCCAGCCTGATGAACAAGGGTCTTGAGGTCATCGAGGCACATTGGTTGTTCGGCCTGCCGGCGGAGCGCATCGATGTATTGGTGCACCCGGAAAGCCTGATCCACTCGCTGGTTGAATATACCGATGGCTCGTTACTGGCCCAGCTCGGACCGGCCGACATGCGCACCCCGATCGCCCAGGCCCTGGCCTGGCCCGAACGTATCGACAGTGGCGTGCAGAGACTGGATCTGCTCGCAGCTGGCGAGCTGCATTTCGAGCCAGTGGATCGGGTCAACTTCCGCTGTCTGGAGTTGGCCTATGCCGCCTTGCGTGCCGGGGGTGCGGCACCTGCGATATTGAACGCAGCCAACGAGGTTGCAGTAGACGCATTTTTAACGGGTGCTCTGTCATTTCTGGGCATTGCCGATGTGATTGAAAGCACGCTGGATGCTGTGGTTCAGTCTGAAACCTCTACACTGCACGCGCTGTTGGATCTGGATCGGGAAGCGCGGCGCGTAGCTGTGCGGGAAATGAATCGATTGGGAACAGGACATGAGTGAAATCGTCGGTTCAATCTGGTGGTATCTGGTCACCATTGGCGTGCTGGTGACCTTTCACGAGTTCGGGCATTTTTGGGTGGCACGGCGCTGCGGCGTCAAGGTGCTGAAGTTCTCGATCGGGTTTGGCAAATCACTGTGGTCGCGCACCGGTGCCGATGGCACCGTGTACAGCATCGGCGCTATTCCGCTCGGTGGCTATGTATCGATGCTGGACGAACGCGTTGAAGACGTACCACCGGAGCAGCGCCATCTGGCGCACAACAACAAGTCTGCCCTGCAAAAAATAGCCATTGCCGCGGCTGGCCCCGGATTCAATTTTCTACTGGCCGTGCTGGCGTTCTGGCTGATGTTTTCGATTGGAAAGCCCGACCATCTGCCGGTGCTGGGCCGCGTCGAGGGACTCGCCGCAGAGGCTGGTATCGCGCCGGGCACTCAAGTCCTTGCGGTGGATGGCAAGACCACCACAACTTGGTCGCAAGTTTTCGAGGCGGTGATCGAGAAGGGCATGTATCGGCGCGATGCGGCGCTGCGCGTGCGCGAACCCGATGGCGACGAACGCACCATCACTCTGACGATTTCGCGCCTGCCGCAGGATATGGAAGACCGGCTGCTGGTGAGCAAGATCGGGCTGCGACTGCAATCGCCCGCCGCCGTAGGTTCGCTGACCGAGGGTGCGCCGGCTGTTCGCGCCGGCATACAAACCGGCGACACTTTGCTCGCCATCAATGGCCAGGTCGTCGCCGACTTTGAAGATTTCTATCAGAAACTGCAGGCGACAGCTGCCCAGAATCCGGCAGTGAGTGTGCGCATCGGCCGTTCCGGTCGCGAACTCGATATCGCGGTGACCGCGCAACGCGTCCCAGACCAGGACGGCACCCTGGTTTTCCGCCTCGGCATCGGGCCGCAGGCCATAGCGACCAACACGACGCTGCGGTACAACCCGCTGGCGGCCCTACCTGCCGCCGCCAGGGAAACCTGGTCGGCCACCATCAGAACCCTTACTTTCCTGGGCGACATGGTGACCGGAGTCATCTCTCCCAAGCATCTTTCCGGTCCAATTACCATTGCCCGCGTCGCCAACGCGGTAGCTAAGGATGGCCTCGCCTGGTTCCTCGGTTTCCTTGGGTTGGTATCGGTCGGCATCGCGATTCTGAATCTCCTGCCGATCCCGATCTTGGACGGCGGGCACATCCTGAGCTACCTTATCGAGTCGCTCAAGGGCAGTCCCCTCAGCGAACGGGTGGAAATGGTGGGCCAATACCTCAGTCTCGGGGCTTTGGCGTGCCTGATCGGCTTGGCTCTGTTCAACGACGTGATGCGTTGACCCAGGCTGCAAAAACAAGAGAAATAGCGGTAGCCGGTCGCATGGCCGGTGCAAAACAAGCCAATAAGAATCTCGGCGCGGGTGCCGTGAGCACTCGACACCCACGCCAGCGCGGACGCAAGTTCGTGATCAGTTGAAATATTTTCGGAGTGACTGAATGCGCCGTATTGCTGCCCTGATCCTGTTCGCCGCCATGTATGCCCCGTCGGTGTCGGCATTCGATCCCTTCGTCGTATCGGATATCCGATTGGAAGGGTTGACGCGCGTTCCTGCGGGAACCGTGTTCACCAGTTTCCCGATCGAGAAAGGCGATCGCATCGACCGCCTGCGTGCCTCCGAAGCGGTGCGTTCCCTGTTCAAGACTGGATTCTTCAATGACATCCAGATCTCCAGACAGGGCACCATCCTGGTCGTCACCCTGGTCGAGCGGCCCGCCATCGCCAAGCTCGACCTGGTCGGCAACAAGGACATCAAGACCGAGGATCTGACCAAGGGTCTGCGCGAAATCGGCCTGGCCGAGGGCGAGACTTTCGATCGCCTGCAGCTCGACCGCATCGTTCAAGAGCTGACCCGCCAATACAACAATCGCGGCAAGTACAGCGTATCGATCAAGCCCGAGGTAAAGGAGCTGGATCGCAACCGCGTTGCCATCACCATCGCGATCAAGGAAGGCAAGCCGGCCAAGATCCGTCACGTCAATATCGTCGGCAACACGAAATTCGTCGATGAGGACATACTCGAAGACTTCGAATCCAGCGAAACCGGCTGGCTCAGCTGGTACAGCAAAGACGACCAGTACTCGCGCGAAAAACTCTCTGGCGACATGGAGAAACTGGCTTCGTACTATCAGGACCGCGGCTATGTTGATTTCGCAGTCGAATCGACCCAGGTGTCGATCAGCCCGGATCGACGCAATTTGTTCCTGACCGCAAACGTGCGCGAGGGTGAGATCTACACCTTGTCAGACATCAAACTGACCGGTGATCTGGTGCTTTCGGAAGACGTGATGCGGCGCCTGATCTATGCCAAGCCCGGCGAGACCTATTCGCGACGCAAATTCGAAAACAGCGCCGACGCAATGACGCGCGTGCTTTCCAACATCGGTTATGCCTTCGCTGAAGTCACGCCGATCCCGCAGATCGACAAGGACAATCGCACCATCGCGATTACGCTGCTGGTCAATCCCGGCAAGCGCGTTTACGTCCGGCGCGTGACCTTTGTCGGCAACGAGCGCACGCAGGATGAGGTGATGCGCCGCGAAATGCGCCAGCTGGAAGGTTCGTGGTTTTCGCAGGCGGCTGTCGATCGCTCCAAGATTCGCCTGCAGCGCCTCGGCTACTTCAAAGACATTACGATTGAAACGCCGCGCGTAACCGGCTCCAACGATCAGGTCGATGTCATCGTCAAGGTGACCGAGCAAAGCGCGGGCAGCTTCCAGTTCGGTGTGGGTTATTCCGAGTTTCAGGGCCTGATCACCACCGTCTCACTGACCCAGCGCAATTTCCTGGGCAGCGGCAACAGTGTCGGTGTGACCGTGCAGAACAACAAATTTACCCAGCGCCTCGATTTCAGTTTCTTCGATCCTTACTTCACTGACGATGGCATCAGCCTCGGCTACCAACTCAGCTACAGTAAGCAGGACTACAGCAGCAACAGAAATCTGGCGCAGTACACCTCGGACATCGTCTCGGCCGAAGTTTTGGCCGGTATTCCGCTGACTGAAACCGATACACTTTCGATGTCGCTCGGCATCGATCGCAACCAGTTGACCACTGTGGATGGGAGTACGCCGGTGTCGCTGATCCGTCAGCTCATCGATGAGCTCGGACCACGCGCCCTGGGGCCGATCTTCAACACCGACGACGATGGCGATGGCGATCCGGACGATCTCAACGACGACGACGGCATTCCCGGTATCGATCCACTCAGTTTCGGCCCCAACCGGCGCTGGATCGTCAACACCTGGAGCATGTCCGCGGGCTGGGCGCGCGATTCGCGCAACAAGTTCTTCGCCCCAACCAGCGGCTCGTTCCAGCGCATCGGCGCCGAAGTCGCACTGCCGGGTTCGGATTTTGAATACTGGAAGCTCAATTACGAATACGGGCGCTATTTTCCGATCACCAACGGCTGGTCGATTCTTACCCGCGCGGAGCTTGGCTACGGTGATGGCTACCACGGCAACAAGTCGCTCCCCTTCTATGAAAACTTCTACGCGGGCGGCGTGCGCTCGGTACGCGGCTTTGAAGACAATACACTCGGCCCTTCCGAGAACATTGGCACCGTCCTCAGCCCGTTTGTCCAGCCACTGGGCGGATCATTCAAGACAATCGGTTCGGTGGAATTGATTTTTCCAACACCGTTCAGCAAGGTGGACAGCGACACGTCCCAGTTCTCTGCGTTCTTCGATGTTGGCAACGTATTTGCGGATTACAACGCGTTCAAGACCGACGAATTGCGGGCATCCGCAGGACTGTCGTTCAAGTGGCAGGCGCCGGTCGGACCGATCATCATCAATCTGGTCGCACCGATCAAAAAGAAAGATGGCGATCGAACCGAATCGATCCAGTTCTCGTTCGGCAACCAGTTCTAACCGGTAAAGTCCGAGCAACCGGGACGGTGCAATGCGTGCAAACGGCCGAATCAAGCATGGGCACAGCAGCATCGGTTTGATGCTGTTGGCCTTGCTGTTGCCACTGGCAGCGTGGTCGCAGACGCAGAAAATTGGCTATGTCGACATGAAGCGTCTACTCGACAACGCGCCGCAGGTGGCTGCTGGGCGACAGCGCATCGAAGCCGAATTTCGCGACCGCGATCAGTTGTTGCAGGCCGAGCAGAAAAGGCTGGAGGGGCTTGAAGCGCGCGAACGACGCGATGCCGCGGTCATGCCCAAGACGGCCGCCGATGCGCTGCAGCGTGAGATACAAACCACCAAGCGAAACCTCGAGCGCACGCGCGCGAAGTTGAACGAAGAACTGGTGTCACGCAGGGCTGAGGAGCTCAATCGCCGCTGGCCTGAGATCACCGACGTCATGATCCAATACGCTCGCGACAATGGCTACGACCTGTTGCTGCCAGCCCCGGTGCTGTACGCGAGTGCCCGAGTGGACATCACCGACGAATTGTTGGCGCGACTTCGCGCCCAGGCCGCAACCAGCAGGACCCCGTGATGGCGGCTCCACCCAGCTTTCGTCTGCACCAACTGGCAGAACGCTTTGGTCTGCAGCTGGTCGGGGATGGCGAGCATTGGATCAACGGCGTTGGCACGCTGTCGCATGCCACGTCGCAGCAAGTCAGTTTCTTGGCCAACCCGCGCTACCGCAGCGAATTGGCGGCGGGCGGTGCCGGCGCCGTTGTGTTGGCACAAGCAGATGCAGCGGGCGCAAAGGGAAATCTCCTGATCAGTCGCAACCCCTATGCGGATTTTGCGCGGATCGGTCAATGTTTCGAGCACCGCACAGCGTCAGCACCCGGCATTCACCCCAGTGCTGTGGTGATGGCCGGCGCAGAAGTCGACGCCTCTGCCAGTATCGGACCACTATGCGTTATCGATGCCAGCGCACGCATTGAAGCAGGCGCTGAAATCGGACCGGGATGCCTGATCGGAGCCAATTGCGTGGTCGGCGCGCAGTCGCGTTTGGTCGCGCGTGTCACCCTGGTGGAGCGGGTGCGCCTGGGTCACCGGGTGCTGATACATCCAGGTGCAGTGCTGGGCGCCGATGGCTTTGGGCTCGCCATGGATAACGGACACTGGCTCAAAGTGCCGCAGCTGGGGGGAGTCGTTGTCGGCGACGACTGCGAAATTGGCGCCAACACCACAATTGATCGCGGCGCCATCGAAGACACGGTGCTGGAAGAAGATGTGCGTCTGGACAACCAGATCCAGATCGGGCACAACGTTTTCATTGGTGCGCACACGGCCATCGCCGGCTGTGCGGCCATCGCTGGCAGCGCCCGTATCGGCCGCAACTGCCTGATCGGCGGCGCAGCCGGTATCATTGGGCACATCGACATAGCCGATCGCGTGGTGATCGGGGCCATGAGCCTGGTCACCCACAGTCTGCGCGAGCCCGGAGAGTACTGCTCCGGAACGCCCATTCAGGAAAAGCGCGAGTGGCGAAAAAACGCCGCACGGTTTCGTCGGCTTGACGAACTGGCGCGCAGGATTATTCATTTGGGAACTCCAGGCAATGACCAATAACACGACTGTCGAAGCCGCTGTCGTCCGGCTACCGATCGATGTCCGGCAAATCGCCGCCATCCTTCCACACCGTTATCCATTCCTCCTGGTGGACCGTGTCATAGAGTTCGAAGCCGGCAAACGCGTACGCGCGATCAAGAATGTCACCATCAACGAGCCGTTCTTCGCCGGTCACTTTCCAGGGCACCCGGTCATGCCCGGCGTGTTGGTGATCGAAGCCATGGCCCAGGCCTCGGGGATTCTTACCCAGCTCTCCAATACGTTTCAAGCACGACCCAACCAACTCTACTATTTGGTGCGCGTCGACAACGCGCGTTTCTCGCGCACTGTGGTACCCGGAGATCAGCTGGTCCTGGATGTCGTGCAAAAGCGCATGATCCGCCGCATGGGCCAGTACCAGTGCCGTGCGTCGGTGGATGGGGTGGAGGTAGCCAGCGCGGACATCCTGTGTGCCGCGCCGGAGCCCGGTGCATGACCGAAGCGACCGGCATGATCCATTCAACCGCGATCATCGAATCAGGTGCCCGCATCGGCAGCAATGTTGCCATCGGCGCCTATTCGATCATTGCCGCCGGAGTGGAGATTGGCGATGACTGCTGGGTCGGTCCGCACGTTGTGATTCAGGGGCCAGCACGCATCGGCAAGCGCAACCGCTTCTATCAGTTCGGTTCGATCGGATCCGATCCCCAGGACAAGAAGTTTCACGGCGAGCAGACCCTGCTCGAAATCGGCGACGACAACATGTTCCGCGAGTTCGTCACCGTCAACCGTGGCACCGACGATGGCGGCGGTGTCACCCGAATCGGCAACGACAACTGGCTGATGGCGTATGTGCATCTCGCGCACGACTGCATCGTTGGCAACCACACGATCTTCGCCAACGCCGCTTCGCTGGCCGGCCATGTGCGGGTCGACGATCATGCGATTTTGGGCGGCTTCACGCTGGTGCACCAGTTCTGTCAAATCGGTGCCCATGCATTCACATCGATGGGTTCGGTGATCAATCGCGACGTACCGCCCTACGTGACCGTGGCTGGAAACTTCGCCGAGCCCAAAGGGATCAATACTGAGGGCCTCAAACGGCGCGGCTACTCCGCAGAAAAAATCCTGTCGATTCGACGCGCTTACAAGACCCTGTATCTGTCTGGACTGCCGCTTGCCGAAGCACGCAACCAGATCGAGCAGACCACCGGTGTCGACGACGAGCTGCGCACGCTGGTCGACTTTATCGATCGCAGCGAACGCAGCCTGATTCGCTGACGATGGCGCGCCAGCGCCCGTCCGTCGTAGCCGTCGACACCGTGCCCCAATGACCCCACGCAAGCGCTTGCGCATCGCTTTGATCGCCGGTGAAACCTCCGGCGATCAACTCGGCGGCGCGTTGATCGACGCTCTGCGCCTGCGTTTTCCGACCGCCGACTTCGCCGGCATCGGCGGCCCAGAAATGGTTGCGGCAGGCCTGGATGCCTGGCATCGTGCCGATGTTCTGGCGGTGATGGGATTGGTCGAAGTGCTGCGCCATCTGCCGCGTTTGTTGCGGCTGCGAATACACGTACGCCAACGCATACTGCAATGGCAACCCGATATCTTCATCGGCATCGACGCACCCGATTTCAACCTCGGACTTGAACGCAACCTGCGCCGCGCCGGGATTCGAACGGTGCATTACGTCAGCCCATCAGTCTGGGCGTGGCGTGAACAGCGCGCCGCAAAAATCGGCGAGAGCGCCGATCGTGTGCTGTGTCTGTTTCCGATGGAGCCCGCAATCTATGCGCGTCATGGCGTGGATGCTCGCTTCGTTGGACATCCACTGGCAGACCGCTTTGCGCTTGCGTCGGATCGCGGTGCCGCGCGACGCGAACTCGGCATCGCAGCCGATGCCAAGGTGCTGGCACTTTTGCCGGGCAGCCGTCTAAGTGAAATCCAGCGACTGGCCGAGCCTTTTATCGGCGCCGCAATGGCATGTCGGCAATCCTTGTCCGAGCTGGTGCTGATCGCGCCAATGGCCAGCGCAGCCTGTCGCAGCGAATTTGAGCAGCAACTGAAAACACAGGCCGGAGCAATCAGTGTGCGTTGCCTGGACGGTCAGTCGCACCTGGCGATGGTCGCCGCCGACGTGGTGCTGGTCGCGTCCGGGACTGCGGCGCTGGAAGTGATGCTGGCCAAACGCCCAATGATTGTCGCCTATAAAATCGCACCACTCAGCTACTGGATCGTACGCACTTTTGGTTTGCTCAAATCCGCAGTTGTTTCGCTGCCCAATTTTCTCGCGGGAACCAGGATCGTGCCAGAACTTCTGCAAAACGAATGCCGCGCCGACACACTCGCTGCCGCGCTGCTACCGTTGTTGAAGGACCCCGCCGCTGGCAAAGCGCAGACCATAGCCTTCGAGAAGCTGCACCTGCTGCTGCGTGGTGGCGGCGCCGAATCCGCCGCATCCGCGGTCGCGGAGTTGATCGACACCGCGACACACTGAGTGAACATGGATCTCTCCATTCTGATCGCAGGTGTCGACGAAGCCGGACGTGGACCCCTGGCTGGACCGGTTGTCGTCGCAGCGGTGATTCTCGACCCGACGCGGCCGATCCATGGTCTGAACGACTCGAAGAAGCTGAGCGAATCCGCGCGCAATCGCCTGGCTCCGTTGATCCGGGCGCAGGCGCTGTGCTTCCATATCGAAGTAGTGTCGCGCGTCGAGATCGACCGTCACAACATCCTGCAGGCCACGCTGCGTGGCATGGCACGCGCACTGCGCGCGCTGCTGCCGGTGCCGGAACTTGCCCTGATTGATGGCAACACACTGCCACCGAACCTGCACTGCGCCGCTCGGGCGATTGTGCAAGGCGACGCGCTCGAGCCAGCGATCAGTGCCGCCAGCATTCTCGCCAAAGTCGAGCGCGATCGGCTCATGGTCGCGCTCGACGAGCGCTACCCCGGTTACGGCTTTGCGCGCCACAAGGGTTATCCCACCCCCGATCATCTTGCAGCGTTGACGCGACTCGGCCCGTGTGACGAACATCGACGCAGCTTCGCCCCGGTGCGGATGCTCTGCATTCCTGACTTGCTCTGAGAACACGGCCGCGACCAGGAGCGCCGCACCTGCAACGGCACAGTGCGGTTCCGATCGACGTCAGACCAGCTTGATCTCGCGCAGCCGCTCGAGCAGATAGTCATGCGATGTAATCGGTGTCGGGTAGCGGTTTGGCCGCTCGGCACTGATGCAATTGGGCAGCGTCTCGATCAGGTAATCCGGATTCGGGTGCAGGAAGAACGGCACCGAGTAGCGCGGATTACGCGCCAAAGCACCCGGTGGATTGACCACGCGATGTGTCGTCGACGGATACACATGGTTGGACAGCCGCTGTAGCATGTCGCCGATATTCACCACAATGGTATCGCCCTGGGTGGTGATTGGAAGCCAGGTTCCTTCCTTGCTCAACAACTCAAGCCCCGCTGCGCTGGCGCCGACCAACAAGGTGATGAAGTTGATGTCCTCGTGCGCGCCTGCACGCACATTGGGTACCTCCGGCGCTGTGATGGGTGGATAGTGGATCGCACGCAGGATGCTGTTGCCGAAATTGATCTTGTTGTCGAAGAAATTTTCCGGCAGATCGATGTGCAGGGCCAGCGCGCGCAGCACGCGCGCACCCAGATCGTCGAGCGCCTGGTACAAGCCATAGCCGTATTCGCGGAATGCAGGAACCTCCTGCGGCCACATGTTTTCCGGCATCACATCCGCATATTTGGAATCACGCGCGATCTCCCGGCCAAAATGCCAAAACTCCTTGAGATCCGGATACTTCGAGTCCTTGGCGGTCTCGACCATGAAACCGGTATAACCGCGGGCGCCGCCGCCGCCGGCAATGTGGTACTTGCGTTTGGTCGCTTCGGGCAGCGCAAAAAACTTCTTGAACGCCTCGTAGGACTTGTCGATCATGTCCTGGGAGATGCCGTGGCCACTGATGCCGCAGAAACCGTACTCTCTATAGGCAGCGCCGATCTCGGCGACAAAGGTTTCGCGATCGCTGTCGAAGCGACGAATGTCCAAGGTGGGAACGTACTGGCTCATGGGCTGACCTGTAGAGATGTGGAATGGAGACAAGGCTGAGTTTCGATCCGGTCCTGATTTCGATCCAGGTCACGCAATCAGCGACTACCGGGCTGCCGATGATACGGCCTCGGCCAAGCCGCTCGCCAGCAGTTCGACCTCCTCAATGCGTTCGGCTTCGACGGTGACTCGCACCACCGGTTCGGTTCCAGAAGCGCGCAACACTACGCGGCCACGGCCATGCAGCCAACGCTCGATCCGCTCGCGTTCGGCTTGCACCGAAGCCGCGGCCAATGGGCGCGCACCACGCTCGATGCGCACATTGATTGTGCGCTGCGGAAATCGTGGCAAGGCAGCGCGCCAATCAGCGGCAGAACGGCAGCTGGACTGGATCGCCTCCAGCACCTGCAAGGCACTTACCATCGCGTCTCCGGTACCGGCACGATCCAGGCACAGGATATGCCCGGAAGCTTCACCGCCCAGATTGCCACCGAGCGCGATCAGTCGCTCGTGCACAAAGCGGTCGCCGACATTGGCGCGCTCGAATGCAATGCCGTATTCACACAGGCGTTTTTCCAGCGCGTAGTTGGTCATCAAGGTGCCGACCACGGGTCCGCGCAGTCGGCCAGATTGCTTCCACACGCTGCCGAGGATATGTAACAGGTCATCGCCATCGAGCAGCTCGCCAGTGGCGTCGACCAGCATTACACGGTCGCCATCACCATCGAAGGCAATTCCGATATCTGCGCGATACTCCTGCAGTGCGGCTTGCAGCGCCTGCGGATGCATGGATCCGCATTCCTGATTGATGTTCAGTCCATCAGGGGCAACTCCAATGCAATGCACTTCTGCGCCCAGCGACGCAAACAACTGGGGTGCCAGTTTGTAGGTCGCACCATGCGCGCAGTCCAGCACCACGCGCATTCCGTGCAGACGGAAGTCAGCGGGCACACTGGCGCGACAGAAATCAAGGTAGCGTGCGCCGGCATCGAGCATGCGCGATGCCTTGCCGAGCTGGTCGGGCAGCGCATTGCAGAAGCTGTCAGCCAAAGCGGCCTCGATTGCCGCTTCAACCGAGTCCGCGAGTTTTTCACCGGCAGCGGAGAAAAACTTGAAGCCGTTGTCATGATGCGGATTATGCGAGGCACTGATCACAATGCCAGCACAGGCGCCGGTCTGGCGCACCAGGTGCGCCACGCCCGGCGTCGGGATCGGCCCCAGCAGCTGTGCATTGGCGCCCGCAGCGATCAACCCTGCCTGCAGACCCGCTTCGAGCATGTAACCAGAAAGACGCGTGTCCTTGCCGATCAACACCGTGCGCTGCGTTCCCTGCATCAGCACGCGACCCGCAGCATTGCCCAGGCGCAGGGCAAACTCAGCGGTAATCGGCGTCTCGCCCACGTGACCGCGAATGCCGTCGGTGCCGAAGTACTGTCGCTGTGCCATGGAGGGTTCCGTATCGATTCAAGCGCAGTATCGCCCAGTGCGGGGTTGCGCGATAGCCGCTTCGCACGAGCGCCGCGGCGCCAGTCCCAAGCTGGCAACACCCGCGTGCCTGAGCCCCGCAAACACATTTTTGCTGATTGGCTCCGACCTCGACCCGGATGCATTCGCAGCGACCACTATGCGCGAGCAAAGTCGAACGCGAGCAGATCACGGATATCATCGGCCGCGAGCAGGCACATCAGCAATCGATCCATACCTATCGCCACGCCGGCACAATCGGGCAGCGCCGGCAAAGCGTCCAACAGGCGGGCGTCAAGCAGTGGCACTGACGACCCACGCGCGCTGCGCATTGCTTGATCGCGTTCGAAGCGCTGGCGCTGTTCGCCGGCATCGTTCAACTCGTGATAGCCGTTGGCCAGTTCGCGCGCGCCCAGGTAAGCCTCGAAGCGCTCAGCCACCGGCACGATGTCGTCGCGCACCCGCGCCAGCGCACATTGCGAGGCAGGAAAGTCAAACACCAACAGCAGCCGATTGTCGGGATTGGCAGGCTGCAAACGATGCGTGATGATCAGATCAAGCCAATCGTCGCGCACCAGTCCCTCGCCATCAATGCGTACATCGGCCAGTACGGCCTGCAGCGGTTCGAGCGTGGTGGAATGCGGGTCGAGCCGCAGTGCATCGAAGAACCAATCGCGATAGCTGATTTCGGCGATCTGAACGCTGCGTTCAAACAGCGACAGCGCCGATTCAATCAATTGCGCCACCTCGCCCATCAGCTGACGATGATCCCAGCCGACGCGATACCACTCCAGCATGGTGAACTCCGGGTTGTGGCGCGCACCTGCTTCACCATTGCGAAACACTCGCCCCATTTCGTAACAGTCGCCGACCCCGGCCGCGAGCAATCGCTTGAGCGGATACTCCGGCGATGTGCGTAACCATCGGCGCTTGGCGCCAGCATCGGTATGGCCGCTGAATTCGGTATGGAAGCTCTCGATGTTCGGGTCAGTGTTTCCGGCAGCGCTGAGCATCGGCGTTTCCACTTCGAGTACCGAACGCTGCGCGAAGAATGCGCGCACGTGGGCGTAGAGACGAGCGCGGGCGTCCAGGTGCGCGAATGTGGTGGATGCGAAGGGCGTGGGAGCGGCCTGAGCCGCGATTCTCGAAACAGCCGAATCGCTGGGAGAATCGCGGCTCACGCCGCTCCCACTTTCTCCGCTCCCACAGCTCATGCCGGGATCCCGCTCGCCACTCATCCCGTATGATCCTCAAGCAGTTTCAAGAACGCCGCTTCATCGAGCACTGCCACGCCAAGCGCCTGCGCCTTATCCAGCTTCGACCCCGCCTCGGCACCGGCAACCACAAGACTGGTTTTCTTCGACACACTGCCGGACAATTTGGCACCTAGCGCTTCGAGTCGGGCACCGGCTTGGTCGCGCGTCATCGCGGCCAGGGTCCCAGTCAGCACCACGCTCTGCCCACTGAGCGGGCCAAGCGGATCCAACACGGACGCACGCTTGCGTAGCGCGGTTACTTGCTCATCAATACTGTGCAAGCGCTGGTTCCACCGCGCATCACAAAACAAGTCACCTAGCTGTCCTATTGCCGATTCGTTCCAGCCCAGGGCACGAAGATCGACTGCTCCGAGCGCGGCAAACTCGGAAAAATTCGCGACGCGTTCGGCGGTCTGGCGAAAAACCGTGCCGGCGACATTGGGGAAAAACACGTTTCCGGGTTCGGACTTGAAGGTCTTCAAAGCTTCGAGCAAGAACGCCAGGTCGAGGCGCGCGACGAAGTCTGCTGCTGCCGCGCCGCGACCTTCTGGTGCGACATCCGCGGCGAGCAACTGGTCAATCACTTCCTGGTTGTGCGGTTCCGCAAAAAAAGCAGCAATCGATTCGGCGACCGTTCGTCCAACATTGCTGACGGCAATCAACACCAGCACGTCGGCACGACGAACCTGGCCCAAGTCACCGAACGCATCGGCAAGATCCTTCGCGGTGCCCTCGCCGGTTTGCAAAATACCCAGGGCGAACAACAGTCGCTGCAGAGTCGTACGCTTGCTGGTTTCGATCGAGGCCAGCAGGTTCTGCGCCCATTTCAGCGGCACTTTCTTTTTTGGGTCCGGCGTAATGCCATCGCGCGCATCCTGCAGCCGCTTGAGTTCGATCAAATCCTCCAGCGTCAACAGGTAAAGATCAGCCACGCTGCGCAGCGCCCGCCTATCGCCTTTGCGCTGCAGGAATGCGAGGCTGACCATATCGTCAATGGTCTGAGTTCCCAGTCCTTCAATATCCATCGCGCGCCGCGACGCAAAATGCCGGACTGCCTCTTTGCGCTGCGCCGGGCAGATCAGCCCACCACTGCATCGCGACACCGCTTGATCCTGCTCGCGCACGACATGCGAGTCGCACTCTGGGCAAAACTCTGGCATCGACCATGCAATGGCACCCTCTTGTCTGGCGTCGATCACCACCGCGACTATCTCCGGAATAACGTCACCGGCACGTCGCACGATCACGGTATCGCCTACCCGAACATCCTTGCGGCGCACTTCGCTTTCATTGTGCAAAGTGGCGTTGGTGACCACGACGCCGGCCACATGGACCGGACGCAGTCTCGCCACCGGCGTGATCGCGCCGGTTCGACCGACCTGCACGTCAATGGCTTCGACCACGGTCTGCTCTTCCTGAGCTGGAAATTTGTGCGCGATGGCCCAGCGCGGCGCGCGTGATACAAAGCCCAGGTCATCCTGCTGGTCGTAACGATCGACCTTGTAGACCACGCCGTCGATATCCACATCGAGCGCATCGCGCTTGCCGCCAATTTCGCTGAAATAATCCAGCAACCCGCGCAAACCCGTTGCCGTGCGCACCTCGGCATGCACCGGAAAACCCAGCGCGCGCAAACGCTGAAGCGTTTGCGAATGCCGTGCCGGAACCGGCCATCCATCAACGACACCGAGCGCATAGGCATAGAAACCCAAGGGTCGCGATGCGGTGATGGCCGGGTCCAGCTGGCGAAGAGAGCCGGCGGCACCGTTGCGCGGATTGGCCAAGGCTTTTTCGCCGCGTTCGCGCGCGGCCGCGTTGAAGGCATTGAACGCCTTGCGCGGCATCACCACCTCGCCGCGAACCTCAAGCAGCGCAGGCACGCTCTCGCTAGCAAGACGCAATGGGATCGAGCGCACCGTGCGCAGGTTGGCGGTCACATCCTCACCCGTCGCGCCATCGCCGCGAGTGGCGCCACGCACAAACAGACCATGCTCGTAGCGTAGACTGATGGCTAGCCCGTCGAGCTTGGGTTCAACCGAAAATTCCGGATCGACCGCACCCGTTGCCTGCACGATTCGGCGCACGAAATCGGCGACGTCCTGTTCGCCGAAAGCATTGCCAAGCGACAGCATCGGCATTTGATGCACGACCTCGGCGAACACCCGCGCCGCCTTGCCGCTGACACGCTGCGTAGGTGAATCGGGGGTGATCAAATCGGGATGCGCCGCCTCGATCTCACGCAATTCGCGCATCAGGCGATCGTATTCGCTGTCGCTGATGCCGATCTCGTCGAGCACGTAGTAGCGATGATCGTTGACCGCGATCTGGCGGCGAAGATCGGCAACGCGGTCGGCGGGTGATGGATTCATCGCAGGGGTCATCGTAAAGATCCGGAATGCAATGCCGCGATTGTAGAAGCAATGATCGCCCCTTTCCGGAATGGTTATTTGCGAATGGGCCTGCACCCATACGCGAACATCAGGATTTGGGAGCGGCCCGCGGCCGCGAATGCTATCGGAATACGAAATTCCTTTTCGCAGCCAGCGACTGCGTGGATTCAGGAAGGGATGAATCGCGGCTTGCGACGCCCCTACACCAATGCTTCGCTGGTCGGCGCGCGGCTGCGCGCGAATCGCCGCGTGAACGTCTCCATCGCCGCAAACGCCGCCGGAATCACGATCAGGCTGAGCAGGGTCGACGTAATCAGCCCGCCAATCACCGCCACCGCCATCGGTTGCCGAAACGCCGCGTCGGCCCCAAATCCCAGGGCAATAAGTGACATGCCGGCGGTCATTGCAATCGAGGTCATGAGTACCGGGCGGGCGCGCTTGCGGCAGGCGTCGATGACTGCGTCGTGCATGCTCATACCCTGTTCGTGTTCAGCGATAACCGCGTAGTCGACCAGCAGAATGGAGTTTTTGGTGGCGATGCCGATCAGCATCAGCAGTCCAATCAGCGCCGGCAGCGAAAGCAGAGTGCCGGTCAACAACATCAGACCGAATGCGCCGCCGGCCGACAGCGGTACCGCGGCGAGGATGATCAGTGGATGGCTGGCGCTGTTGAACAACAGCAGCAAGACAGCGTAGACGCAAAAAATGCCAGCCACCATCGCCAGCGCGAAGCCGACGAAAAGCTCGATGAAGATTTCCGAGTCGCCGGTGTTCAGTACTTGTACGCCGGGCGGCAAACGCTTCAGCGAGGGCAATTGCTCGACCTGGGTCATGACATCGCCCAGCGGCTGGCCGTTAAGTTCGGCAGTAAAAGTGATATTGCGCTGACGCCCGAAACGATCGACCTGCGACGGCCCACTGGCACGACGGATGGTGGCTACCGCCGACAATGGCACGGTGCCCCCCTTGGCACTGGGTACCCGCAACATCTGCAGCAGACTCTCGTCGGTCAGAGCTGCTTCATTCAGCCGCACACGAATCGGCACCTGTCGATCGGCGAGATTGAGTTTGGCCAAACGCTGGCGATAGTCGCCGCTGGTCGCAATCCGCGCCGCCTCGGCAATATCGATCGTGGATACACCAAGGTCCGCCGCCCGCCTTGCGTCCGGCACAATCACCCATTCCGGGCGCAGCAGCGAAGCGGTAGAACTGATTGTGCCCAGCCCCTGCAACGTACGTAGGTCACGCTCGAACATCTGCGCGGCGGCGTAGAGACGCGTAGGGTCGTCGCCAGTCAACACCAGCTGCATCTGTTCGCCTGGCTCGCTGCTCAGGAAACGTTGCCGGATACCGGGGATCTGGGTCAGCAGACGTCGCGTTTCGGCTTCAAGTTCTTTTTGTGAGCGTTCGCGATCACCTTCCAATCCCCAGTCGATCACCAATACCGCGCGACGCACATCGTCGACGCCACTGACTGCTGGGTCACCAAGATCAACGGTGCCGCCAACTGTGGCATAAATCTGCCTGGCCTCAGGCAGTGTGCGGATCATGCCGCGCGCCCGTTCGGCAAGACGGGCAGTTTCGTCAAGGCTCACACCGGGTGGCAGTTCGAGGCTGAGATTGCTGCGGCCCAAATCCGATCCTGGAATAAACGTTGCCGGTATAAACGGAACCAACATCAGCGAACCGACGAACATCGCCAGCGCCAGCGAAAGCGTCAGCCCGCGTCGGCGCAATGCCCACTCTACCCAACCCAGGTACCAGGTCATCAGGCGACTATCGCCTTCTTTCTGCGGCTTGGCCTTCATCTGATAGGCGGCCATCATCGGCGTCAACAGACGCGCGACCAGCAACGAAAACATGACCGCGGTCGCCGCGGTCCAACCAAATTCGAAGAAAAATTTGCCGGCAATACCGGGCATGAAGGCCACCGGCACAAAGACTGCCGCCAACGTCGCCGAGGTCGCGATCACTGCCAGACCGATCTCATCGGCGGCATCGAGCGCGGCTTGCTTGGGCGTTTTGCCCATGGCCAGATGCCGCTCGATGTTCTCGACTTCGACGATCGCGTCATCGACCAGGATACCGACGACAACCGCGAGCGCCAGCAGCGTAATTAGATTCAGGCTGAACCCGAACAACCACATGACAGCGAACGTCGGGATGATCGACAACGGCAGCGCTACCGCGGAAATCCAAGTGCTGCGCCAGTCGCGGAGGAACCACCACACCACCAATACCGCCAGTAGCGCGCCTTCCCAGAGCATGTCCATTGATGACTTGAACGAACCGCGTACTTCCGCGAGACCGGAGCTGATCAGGCTGAACTTCACCTGTGGATGTTCCTTCACCAGGCTTTCGATCTTTTTTTCGATGCGCTCACCGACGTCGATTTCGCTGGAACCCACCGTGCGCGTCACATCGAAGCTCACCACGGGTCGGCCATCGAGCAGCGCCAATTGCCGGCGCTCTGCATGCGCATCGCGAATTTCGGCGAGCGCACTCAGGGGCAGCTGGCGTCCATCGGGCAGCACGATCGGGAACTGATTCAGATCCTGCGCGATAGCCACGGTGCCGACGGCACGGATCGCCTGCTCGCCATACCCGATAGTTGCGCGACCGCCAGATCGTTCAAGCTGTGAACGCGCGATCTGATCGGATATCTGACCCGCGGTCAGACCATAGGCGTTGAGCACACCGGGTCGTAGATCGACGCGCACTTCGCGCTGCACGCCACCGCTGCGCCGAACCTGGCCAACGCCATTGACCGCGTACAAGGCCTTGCTCGCTTCGTTGTCGACAAACCAGCTGAGCTCACTCTCGCCCAGACTGTCGGAGGAGACCGCATAGGTCAGCAACGAACCACCAGTGATGGTAATTTTCTGGATGATGGGTTCGTCTATGTCTTGCGGCAGATCGCTGCGCACGCGCGATACCGCATCGCGCACTTCGTCCAGTGCCTCGTTGACATCACGGCCGATCTTGAACTCGATATAGGTCGTCGATGCGCCCTCGACCACGGTGGAGATCAGCTTGTTGATCTGCGGCAAGCTGGCAACGGAGTCCTCGATCTTGCGCGAGACTTCGGTCTCCAACTGGTTGGGCGTGGCGCCAGGAAGCAATACGGTGACGGTAATGCCGGGGAACGCGATATCCGGAAAGCGTGAAACCGCCAGCTGGTGGAATCCGATCAGACCAGCAGCGCCGAGCAGGATGAACGTCAGAATCGCCGGCAGCGGTCGATTGATCGACCAGGCGGAAACATTGATGGCCATGCTCAGCCTCCGTTGCACATGGACGTGCAAGTACCGCCAGGACAATTCGCACAAGCACCGCCGGCATCCGCCTGATCTGACTGCACCACACGTACGCGATCGCCATCACTGAGGAACGCAGCGCCCTGGACCACCACTCGATCCGCAGCTTCGATTCCGCTGAGGACTTCGGTGCGTTCACCGAACGCCTGCCCGACTTCAATGCGACGCTGTGTCACCACATCTTTCGCGCCGAGAATAAAGGCATAGCGATACCCGTCGCGCTCGACAATCGAGGCCGACGGCAACATCGGCACCGTTGCGTTGCCTAGCAAGATCTCGCCATTGGCGAACATACCGGCCTTGAGCTTGCCGGGTATTTCGATATCGGCATAGACCATGCCAGTGCGACTGACCGCGTCCAACCCGGGAGACACCTTGCGCACTTTGGCCAGGATCGGGCCAGAATCCGCTGCAACGTTGACCACAGCTCCCGGGACAACGCGAACGAAATCCGACTCGGGCAATTGCGCACGCCATTCCAGTCGACCCTGTCGGATCAGTCGCAAAAGCTCCGCTCCCGCGCCCACCACCTGGCCCGGCTGCACTTCACGCGCCGAGATCAACCCGTCATCGGGCGCGCGCAGGCTGGCGAATTCCACACGCAGCTGTGCCGACGCGAGCATGGCCTGAGCATTGAGCACCGCGGCATCAGCAACGCTCTCGCTGGCGATCATTTGGTCGATATCGCCAGCGGCCATCAGCTGACGTTCCCTCATACTTCGCGCGCGGTCGGCATTGGCATGTGCCAGCACCTGATTGGCCTTTGCCTGCACCACCATCGCCTGTTGCTGGCGCAGCTCGGCCTGCAGCGTGCGTTGATCCAGGCGCAGCAGCACATCACCTTTGCGCACGGCGTCGCCGACTTCCACCAGCACTTCGGCAACGCGCACACCAGCCAGTTCTACTCCCAGACTCATTTCTTCCCAGGCTGTTATAGAACCCGCGCTGTGAATCATCCGATTGAGTTGAATCTGTTCCAACGCGCCAACGGTGACGGTCAAACTGGGCGCTGATTGCGGTTTGTCGGGTGCTTTGCCGCAAGCCACGAGTAACAACACACTCAACGTCAACGCCGCGCGCCTTCCTGTTGCGACTGCAAATTGCATCGGCCTTGTCTCTATAGGGAAAGTGGATACGCCACGATAGCCGATATTTATTTATTTTTTTGCCGAAATGAATCGACCGGCGAAAAGCGCCACGTCAAGGAGCCGATTCAGCCTGCAATTACAGTACTAGGGAAGGTCTGAATAAGTCACCACTTCGTCTTCGCCACACTGCTTATTGCTTGCCAAACCCCCGCTCTCAACAGCGGAGCTGGTCGCTCTCAACAGCGG
>JAWXCG010000033.1:0-15588 GCA_034440555.1 Pseudomonadota bacterium | reverse complement strand
TGGCGCGCTATCTCGACGGAAGGCCGGTGCGCGCTCGTGCCGATCACTGGCGCTATCGACTGGAAAAGTTCGCGCGCCGAAACATTTGGGCGATGACGGCTGCGGGATTGACCTTTGCCGGATTGATTGCGGCAACCATTGTTTCCGTCTCGTTCGCCAATAGCGAGCGAGCGGCACGAGCGGCTGCTGATATCGACCGGAGCAAAGCCGAGCAACAAGCCCAGCGCGCGACGCGTACCAAGGACTTTGTCGTGCAGTTGTTCAGCGACATCGATCCATTAAAGGCTGCCGGCGGAAAAGGAGATGACTACACAGCGGTTGAGCTGCTGGATGCCGCCGTGCAGCGGGTCGAAAAGGATTTGGTCGATTTGCCCGAAGCACAGGCCGAACTGCGCTACGCGATCGCCGATAGTTTAAGAAATTTGGGCCGTCCGCAAGCTGCGCTGCCCTTGCTCGACGCCAGTATCCTGCAATTGCGCAGACTGGGCAGTTCTGCCGAGCGCACCTTATCCAGCGCGCCGCAGTCGCGTGCTGTGGTTCGTGAGTCACTGTCGGATCTGGTCGGCGCGCAATCCGATGCGCAAGAGGCCCTGAGCATTTCCTTGGCCTGGCCTGACGACGAAGATGCACGTTTGGGCCGCATCAAAATGCGCACCTCAATTGCCGCATTACTCAGTCTGCGAGGCAACCTGGTCGAGGCACATGCGCACTATCAGACGATCCTGAAAGACCGCACTGCGCTACTCGGACGCGACAACCATCCCGACCTCGCTGTCGACTGGAACAATCTTTCCGCCATTAACGAGCGCCTCGAGCGCTTTGCGGAAGCTGAAACGAGCGCGCGCCGCGCGATGCAACTGTTTGCCGAGGCAAACGGCACTGAGCACCCGCGCATGGCTTGGTTGCACAACTCGCTCGGGTTTGCGTTGTTGGGTCTGGGGCGATTGGACGAAGCGCAGGCGCAGTTCGATGCTGCGCGCAAGCTGGCGCTGGCCAAGCTCCACGCGAACACGCCAATTTTGCTCAACATCAATGTTGGGCTTGGGCGTGTTGCGCAAGCCCGCCGCTTGTATCCGCAGGCCGAGTTGGCGTTTGTCGAGGCTTTGCGCATCGGCAAAGCGCTCAATCACACCAGCCTGACCGCTGTGGAAATCCGCTACGGCTTGATGTTCTTGCAGCACGAGCAGTACCGCGAAGCCGAGGTAATGTTGCAGCGAGGAATTGAACGCAGCGGCACCTACGGTGCTCAGATCCCCAATCCGCTCATGCTACAAGGCGCAGTTGCACGCGGTTTGGCGTTGGCCCACCTCGAACGTGGCGATGAAGGCGAAGCGCTTGCCGTGGCTGCGTTGTCCAAGCTGGCGACGCTGGTCGACCGTCGCGCGGACAGTTATGTCGAAAGCCAGCGCATGCTGGCTGCATTGCGGCAACGCGAGTAAGTCGGATCGGGCGCGCAGCTTAGCGGGCGGGTGTCTGGCGGAGCGGGATCCATTCCCGTCGCTTTTGTCTGGCCGCCGGCATCTCCCTTTTTCGTGTACCCAATTGAGCCAGGCGCCGGACAGCGTCAATGGCGTCATCGGGCCACGAAAAAAGGATACTGTCATGCCTGCGATTTCTCGCGTCGCGCACTGCGCTTCTGTGCTTGCATTGCTTCTTGGTGCGTGCTCGGCCCAGGCGCAGGTCGAGGTCTGCGCTAACACAGCGGCTGAGATTCTCAACGGCTTTGGCCTCGCCAATAACGACGCTGTGACCATCAAAGTGGTGCAGGGCGACTACGCGCTGAGCGAGTCGCCGAACGAGCGCATTGACGGCGACGGTCAGTACTTTGGCCATGACATCAAACTGATGGGTGGGTACAACAGCAGCTGCAGCAGCCGTAGTCTGGATCCAAAACTCACCACCATCCGTTCCAACACTGATTTCCACGTCTCAACGCGAGACAGCATCTATATTTATTCGATCCGATTTCTGGATATCACGGGTGACGTAGGACTGTATGCAGAGTCGTCGTCGTTCGGTCCGGAGGAGACCGTCAGCCTGAGTCGAGTCTGGGTGGAAAACGTCTGCCACCCCAGCCCGGTCAACTGTGAGGGAGACAACAGCGCACTGCGCATTTCCACCAACCATCTCAGCCTGTCCCAAGTGGTCGCGGTGAAAAATCCTACCCTTGGTTGCACCTTCAAGGTTTTCAATACGATTATGCAAACGCTCTCGATAGTGCACTCGGTCTTTGCCGACAACGAGGGCGATGGGGTTTGCATTTACAACGCATTCGGCGGCGAGGATTTCGACGTCACCATTGCCAATTCGAACTTCCGCAACAACGCCGGTGGCACGGACATCCGCACCGACTTGACGTCCAATGTCACGCTGTTGAACAACATCTATTCTGTGCTTGATGCCGATCCACCGCCGAGCAATGCGCCGGTGGCCAGTTTGAACGTCAATCCGCAATTCATCAATCCTTCGGTCAGCGCCTACTCGATTCTGAATAGTTCGCCAGCGGTAAACAGCGGCAATGTCAGCGCTGCGGCTTTCATCAGCCAGGACATCAATGGCGGCGAGCGCCACGTTGGTACGGCACCCGACCGCGGCGCCTACGAAACCACGGTTGAAGACAGCAACTTGGTCTTCGTTACCACTACTGCCGATCAGATCAACCCGGTGCCCGTAGGCTCAATGCGCGCCGCGATCCTTCAGTCCAACTCGGACTCTGATTTCAACACCATCCGTTTCGACATCGCCGGCGCGTGCCCGCGCATCATTAATCTGGCGGGGCCGTTGCCGGACATCACCGACCGCGTGCGCATCGAGGGTTATTCGCAGCCCGGATCGGCGCCCAACACCAACAACTTCACTTTCAGTCCCACGATCTGCATCGGCATTCGTGGGGATCTCTCTGACAATCATGCCTTCCTGCTGCCGCCCAGTATCGGTGCTGGCGAATTCCTGGATTTGTCCGGGGTGGCGTTCGGCGGGTTCGATTTTGCCGCCATTCGGCTCTCGGGTGGTTCGACTTCGCGCATTCACGGTGTGCAGTTTGGCGGCACTTTCGGCAGCGTCGCAATTGCCAACAACGCAGTGAATGTGTTGATCAGCAGCAGCACCGACAATGTCATCGGAGGCGATGGCAATGCGGATCGCAATCTGATCAGCGAGGCCTATGTTGCCGGCCTTCAGTTGCTGGACGATCCAGGTCTTGGTACAGCTGGCAACACGGTCGAGAACAATCTCATCGGCAGCACCGCCAGTGGCACCCAGTCCGCCGCCAATAACATCGGGATTGAGCTGCACAGCGACGGCAACATCATCAAGGGAAACCTCATTTCCGGTAATCAGACCCACGGTGTCCTGATTGACGACAGTACCGCGACGGGCAATTTGATCTTCAGCAACCGCATCGGCCCCAAGGCCAGCACTACCGTTGCCTGCTTGCCGCCGTGCCCACCCGGTTTTTATGCGCTGGGCAATATCGGTATGGGCGTGCTGGTGCAGGGTGGAGCATCCAACAACGATATCTGGACCAACACCATCGCCTACAACGGCGGCAAGGGCATTCGCTTTCTGGAGGGTCAACGCAATACCTCGTTTGGTAACTCCATCTACGAAAACGGCGCACTCGGCATCGACACCGGCAGCGCTGGCGTCAACCCGATCAACAACGATGGCGATCCCGCAGAGCAGGCCACCGCCAATCGCGGCCTGAACTGGCCATTTCTAACCAGCGCCAGCGGTGGCGCGAACAGTGGCGTAGTGCAGGGCACATTGTTCTCGATCGATGGTGACTATACCTTGCAAGTGTTTTCCGACATCGCTTGCAATGCCCTCGGGCACGGTGATGCGCGTCGCTATCACACCAGCGATATCGTCACCATTAGCGGCGCCGCGGCCGGAGAAAACGGGTCTGTGCAATTCGCAGTTCCGTTTCAGTATTCCGGCATTTTGAACAATCGCGGGATCAGTGTCACCGCCACCGACCATCGCGGAAATACCAGCGAATTGTCCAATTGCATGGTCTATGACCAGGTCCTCGGCGACGCTATCTTCGCAAATGGGTTCGAACTGTGAGGATGAGCGTAAGCACCTATTGGTGTGACGTCATAGAAGCAGCGCTGCAGCCATCGACCAGACCGCTCAGTCCGCGTTTTCGAAACCGCTATCGAATAGCACGCCACCGAGTTGATAGTGGCGTACGACAACGGTTTCGTGACCGGCCTGGTCGACCACGCGCACGCGCACTCCGATCTGGCCGCTGTTCACTGCGATCGGCAACGGTACGATGACCATGCTGCCGTCAGCGGGCAAAGTTAGCGTCGCGGCAAGGTTGCCGCCTACGGGTACCGGACCCAGAGCGCGATCCGCGCTCACGCTCCATTGTCCCGGTGCGTTGCGCAGGCCACTTTCGATGTCGAACGCCGATACGCGCAACGCGCTCAGCGTGCCCGCGCTGGTGACTGCGGTCACGCTCGGCGTGAGCACCAACGTCGGGCGCAAATCATCATGCAGGAAGCCGTTCACTGCTTGCTGGCCGGCTTGCTGACCGGGCTCGGAAAAATTCAGCAGATCGACCCCGGCTCCAGTGTCGATCCAGCGAGCGAGCAGCATGCGTTCGCCATTGCTGAGGCCCGGAATCGTCGGATGACTGGCAAAATCGAGATCACCGACACGCGTTGCATTGCTGCGTCCGTCCAGACGCGCGCCCCATACCGCCCACAGCAGCAAACTCTGCCGTGATTGAAAAGCACGCAGGTAGCGCGAGACTTGCACGTACAAGTTATTGCCATAGCGCGTGTATGCTTCGGCCGTAACTGGATCGGTGTGATTCATGCGCAGCGCATGCAGGGCTGCGGGCCAACCTTCGACCAAAGGCGCGTTCGCTGCGAGCACTAGACCCGGGCCAGGACCGGCTGGATTGTTGCCGCCGTGACAGCTCGCACAGCGAGTGTTCAATAGCGGCGCGACATCGCGGAACCACTCGACGCTGATCGAATCCTCGCTGCGCACGATCAATACCTCCTGATTTTGCCCGTCCAAGTCGAGCAGCGGAGTAGTGCGCGCGAGGTCACGCAGCAGGTAATTACTCTGGTCGGCTGCCGTATTGGCGAAGTCGATTGGTTGTTTGCTATGGGCGTGGCAGCCGCCGCAGTCGTAGCGTGCCTCGCCAGGGCGCACCTGGTGCCAGGTCTGCGCAACGTTGAGCGCCATGCCGCGTCGGTCGATAGTTTGGAAAGTTACTGATACATCGGCCGGTATGCGTGCCAGGAACGAACTGTCGCGTACTACGCGGCCATCGGGCAGTGTCGTGTTCGGGTCGCCGGGTTTGCCCGACAGTGCGCCGCGAATCGGCACCTCACCGAGGATGCGCAAACGCTCGCCGCCATCGACCAGCAGCTGCGGATTGTTGCCCGGATAGCTCAAATCCGCTCGGGGGAGCTGAGCGAGTATGCGCACGGCATAGATGTCATCGTCGCCATAGATACCGGCATCGGTTCCCTGCGTCACCCATGCGTACGGATAGTCCCAGGATGCAGGGTTGAACGGTTCGCGCTCAGTATCGCCAGGCAAATAACGCGCAGCGCGTGTGTCACGCCAAATCAACGACGAGCTGCCAATCAATCCAAAGGGTTCACCCGGAGTGAGGCCTTCGGCGGCGATCGCGCCGTCAGAAAGCTCGGGCCATGCTGCCGGTTCGGCACGCGCATACAGCTGTTGATAGGTGACAACCGGGCGCGGCCATTGCAAGTTGTAGTTTTCCTCGAACAGAACGCGTTGCAAACCTGCAGGTCGCCCCGGCGGACATTGCGGGCCGGGGCCCGTTACGCAGCCGGCTGGAATCGGGATGGTTTCTCCGTCCGGGATCATGACGATTTCGCCGTGGTACCACGGTAGACCGGCGGCGCCGACACCGCCCGCGTTGCCACTGCGATGATTGGCGCCGCCAACGGTGTAGACCGCGAGCAGTTCTGCTTCGCCAGCTGCACCGACACCAGCGACCGCGGGAGTGGCTTGCGGGTGGGTAAACTTTCCGCGCCGCTCACTGTTGGGGCAGTCACCGGCATTGCTACCGGCGAGCGATTCGAAGCCAGGGCAGGGTGCGGGTACATCGAGGTGGGTAGTGAACGGCGTCAGCACGCGGCGCACGTTGTCAGGTTGCGCGGGGTCGCGGCGCTCGTGCGGGATGTGTGTGCCTGGCGCCGGATCATCACTCAGGAAAGGGCCGCCGGGAGGGTCCAATGGATAGCGCACGAGGCTGCCAAATCCATTGTTGTTCAAGTTGTAGTAGCGCTCGACAACAATATCGCCATCGGGCATCTGGGTGGCAAAGTGATGGGCGAATGGACGATCGGAATAGCCTGAGAGTGAGTTCCAGCCGCGACCGTCCGGGCCGACAACCCACAACGCGAATGTACGCTCGTCGCGCAAGCCCTGCAGCTCCCAACTGGAAAACACCAGGCGCCCATCCATCAACACCTGTGGATGCAGCGCCATGGCCAGATTGAAGTGCCCGATCGGCGTGACGTTGCGCCCGTCGTGATCCATCGCGTGCAATTGCAGTACGCGCTGGCCTTCGTCGAGCAAACGTGGCGGCGTAAAGCCATTGCGGGTTGAAGTGAAAACGATGCGCCCGCCCGGTGCAAAGCTCGGCCCGGTGTTGAACACGCCCACGCGCGGGTGATTGCTGAACGGATTGACCTGGTTGTTTGCAGGGTCGAAGCCGGTGAAGGTCGCGCCGTTACCGGTGTTCGGTGTGAATTCCTGCTGCGTCAATCGCAGTACTACACGCGTCTGCAGATTGAGTCGATACAGATCGGCGCCGAAGAACGACATGCCGGCGTTGCTGCCGCGCTGCGTGTTGCGCGCTTCGGGCGAAAGGTCGTGATACCAGGCAAACACCACCCAGCGTGCATCAAACGAGATCGTCGGATCGGAAACCGAACCCACTGCAAGCGGCTTGGTCGCGGCTGTATCGATCAACGCGCGGTGCTCGGCAAGTGGAAACAATAGCTCGCGGCTTCCGTCGGCGCGCAACAGCATCAATTGTGCGCCGGCGTCGGGTTCCAGTGGCGCCACAGTGTCGGGCCAGGCACTGTTGCCGTTGCGCGGCGCGCCTGGCTGCCAATCGGCGCCAAAATACGGCGCGCGCACGTAGACAAGATCGTAGGGTAAGGGGTTGACCACGTCGACGGCCTTGGCGCCCAGCGCATAGAGCGCGGCAATCAGGATTACGGCAAATCTTGTCACATTCATGCGCTGGCTCCGCGGGATCACTGTCAATCAGACGCAGGCCAAACCAATCCTTTCTCACCGCTCATTTTCAACAATCGGGCACGCTGGGCGGATGGCGGCCGCGCTTGCGACCCGTCACACTTCTGGACATGCCGCTGACGCGCGAACAGTTCGATCAAATCATGTCTACGCACGAGCCACGCTTGCGCGCTCACGTGTCGGTACGGGTGCGCGCGGATCAAGGTCTGGATGTTGACGACGTGATCCAGGAAGTGCGGATCCGACTCTGGCGTGTGCTGTCCAGTGAGAAAATTGTCGAGCATCTTGCGTCTTACCTGCGACGGACGGTGGTGTCGGTGGTCATTGACGCGCTCAGGCGCCGGCAGGCCCGTCGCGAAGAAACTTTTGACTTACAGGATGTTGATGTTGTCGATGACTCGGTTGTTGCGCCGGATCGCATTGCGGATCGTGCCCACCGCGTGCAGCTGGCGCAGGCGGCGATCGCGACTTTGCCCGAGCGGCGTCGCGTACCGGCGCAGTTGCTGTTGCAGGGATTCACCACACAGGAGATCGGGACTATGTTGGGATTGACTGAGGCCTCGGCGCGTAACCTTGCCTACCGCGGCGTTGAGGAAATCCGGGCAGCGTTGCGCGAGGCCGGCGCGGAAGACTGGGATGAATGAGCGATCCGCAAATGCGGCCCAATCGGCAATCGCTGCTGCGCACCGCTGCGATCCATCGGTCTGTCCGGATGCGCAGACGCTGATCGCATTCGCCGATGGCCGACTCCCGGCTCCGTTGCGAGACCAGGTGGCGGCCAGCGTGGCGGCGTGCGCGGGTTGTGCGGCGGCTGTGCGTTTGGCGCTGGATGCATCTTCCTGGGCCGACGATCTCTGCGTCGACATCGAGCGCGCCGGTCAGCACAATAACGTGCAACCGTTGCTACGACCGGGGCGCCTGCGCCGCCAATCCTGGCTGCCGTTGGCGATGGCTGCCAGCCTCGCGTTGTTCGTCGGTGCCGGCATGTTGCTACGACGGTCGCCGGTTGAAGAGACCTTGCGCGGTCGCACCGGGATCGCCACTACGCCGGTCGATGGCGCACTGTTGCGGCAGGCACCGCAGAGTCTGAGTTGGCCGTGTGCTGCGCTGCCATCTGCGGCGCTGGTCGAATTATTTTCTGCCGATGCTACGCTGCGTTGGTCGGGTGTGCCTGTGGAATGCATGGCCACGCTGCCTGCGCAAATTCAGTCTGCGCTGACGCCAGGCGAGTATTTGTGGCGGGTAAAAAATGCTGCCGGAGAAACTCTTCTCGGACCGGTCGCGTTTCGTATCGCGTCATGAATTTGTGCCGTCAGACGTTAGTCAAAACGTGTCTGTGTGCGCTCATCTTCGCAGGCAGCCCGGCGCGCGCGGATGTGGTCATCATCGACGTGCCTGCTGCGTCAATCGCACGCGGCATTCCGCTCCAGGCCGGCGACATCCTGCGCGAAGGCGACGCTCCGACAACACTTGATGTGTTCCGTTTGCTCGCGCTGGAGACCGTGAACGCGACGCGCGGCACAGTGCGGCTTCAGCGAATTCGTGCAGGCGTGACCGAAGATGTCGATCTTCCGGCTGGCGATTGGTCGTTGATCGCAATACCACTGGACGCTGCCGGAAATCCGCCGCGAGAGCTCGACATCGCGTTGTCGCATGCCCTGGCCAATGGTGATAGCGAACGCGCAGGCGCGTTCCAGCTGGCGCGCGCACGGTTGTCAGCGGGCAGACACCAGTTCGCCGCGGCTGCTCAAGACTTCGTTGCTGCGACGGCATTGTTGCCGGCCCGCGAACACTGGATAGCGCAGACCCAGGCGATCGCCTTCGAGCGTCATCCGGATCGAACGCAAGGGCTGCTCGCTGCCGAACGCGCACTGGAACTGCGCCGCACCAGTCATGCACAATCGCCGCTGCTCGCGGCGAGCATGCAACTGGTGGCGGTGTGGCGTGTGCAAACGCGTGACAACGAGGGTGCCCGTAAGGCCGCCGCAGCCGCAATTCGGCTGGCGCCCGGCACACTGGTGGCGGCGAATGCGCATGTAGTGCTCGCGTTCATTGCCATGCGCACCAGCCAGCTCGATGTCGCGGCCAGCGAGTTGGATCGTGCCGAAGTTATCGTGGTGCAGCTCGCACCTGAAGGACTTGAGGCGGCGACGCTGCTGGCGCGGCGAGCCCTGTTGAGTGCGCTGCGACGTGAGGGTGATGGCGCCGCCCGGGCGTTCACACTTGCACTGATTCCGTTGCGTCAGTTGGCACCCGGCTCGATGCTGCTTGGACGCATCGCGTTCAACGCACAATTGCACGCACTGGAACGCCTACGCTATGCCGAAGCGGAGGGCTTCGCCCGCGAGTCCATGGCAGCCTTCGCGGCGGCTGCTCCCAATAGTCTGGAGTACGCACAAGCGCGCGCTGCGCTGGCCGAAGTGCTGATGCGTCGTACCCAGTATGCGCAGGCCGAGACCTTGCTGCGGGCGGCTTGGCAGGCTTCGAATGCGCTCAATGCGCGCAGCTATGAAGCGCTCTCATTGAAGTTGCAATTGGGCGATAGCCTTGCCCGCCAGCAACGCCTTGCAGAAGCGCTGCTGTTGTACGACCAGATCGAACAGGTCCTTGCTGCTGCCGATGCGCCGGAAGCACTGAGCCAATCATCACTGGCGGCCGACACGGCTTTGTATCGCGGCAACCTGCTGTCGCGGTTGGATCGATGTCCTGAAGCGGTGCTCAGCGGCACGCGCGCGCTGGATCAATACCGCGTGCAGCAACGCAGCGGAACAGAAGTCTGGGACGCGCACCTGCTGCTTAGCGAATGCAAACGCCGCCAGGCTGATTTGTCGGGTGCGTTGGACCATGCACATCAGGCCATCGACGGATTTCGCGTCATTGCCGCCGGCGGTATCCAGGAGGCCTGCGCGCAATTCGCACTGGCACGCGCGCAGCGCGACGCGGGCAATGTAGCCGCGGCGGTCAACGCCTATCGCGCCGCAATCGATGGTTTGGAAAGTCATCGCGAGCACGTCGGCGGCAGCGCCGAAATTCAGGCGAGTTGGGCGGCGCAGTTTCAAGACTTCTACAAGGAACTGCTGTGGTTGCTGGCTAGTGACAGTAATCTGAAAGCCGGCGCCGGGTATGCCGACGCGGTGTTGGAATTCGAAGCACGCTATCGCGTGCAAGCGTTGCGCCAGTTGCTCGGGGAAGAACACTCCGATCTCGCGGCAACATGGGCCACGCGGGTTCCGAAGTTGACGCCGCGACAATCACTCACTACGCAGCTGCCGCACGATACCGCGTTACTGTCGTTTGTGGTCGGGCGTCAGGGAACATTGGCGATCGTGGTGCTGCCGGGCAGGCCCGAAGCCTCGATCTTCAGACTGCCGGCAACGCGTGCGAAGCTCGATGTCGATGTCGATCGCATGCTGTTGCTCGGCGCCCGGAGCAGCGACGATCCGCTCGCAGTCGAGGCGCTGCAACGCATTGGGTCTGACCTGCACGATGCCCTGATCGCGCCGCTGCACAGTGTGGTCGATGCCTATCCGCGCTGGATTGTTGTGGCGGACGGTCCGTTGCTGCAGCTGCCGTGGTCGGCGTTGGTGGTGCAGCGCGCTCCGCAGCTACGTTATCTGGTCGAAGATCGTGTGCTGAGTATCGTGCCATCGGCACCCGTGTGGTCACTGCTCGCGATGCAGGGGCGCGCACCTGATTCCATCCTCGCGTTTGCCGACCCAAGCGTTGGCCCCGGCGAAGTAGACACATTGCGCAACGTGTCGCCGAGGGGCCTGCCCGGTGCGCGGCACGAGGTGGATGCACTCGCAGCTCTGTATCCCGGTCGCGTCACGGCCTATTCGGGTACGGCAGCCACCGAAGCTCAGCTGCGCGCAGCGGCGCCCACGGCCGGCTCGATTCACTTCGCACTGCATAGCGTCACCGATGCCCGCGAGCCAATGGCCTCGCACATTGTTCTTGCGAGCGGTGACGGCCAACAGTCAGAGGACGACGGGCGCCTGCATGCCGATGAAATCGCGCGCCAATTGCGCTTGAACGCTGACTTGATTGTGTTGTCTTCCTGCGCCAGTGCGCGCGGCGTCGATGTCGGCGGCGAAGGCTTGCTGGGTCTGATCCGGGCGTTGCATCTTGCCGGCGCTCGCGCGGTCATTGGTACGACATGGCCAGTTTCTGATCAGTCCACGGCTAGACTGATGACCGATTTCTATCGACACCGAAAATCCGGCGAAGACAGCGCCGGAGCGCTGACCGCGGCGCAACGAGACTGGCTGGCAAGCGCACGCGACAGCACGTGGCGTAACGCGATCAAGCGATACTTGGGTGTGGGCGACGCACTGCCAGCTGCGGCCGCCCATCCGTTCTACTGGGCGGGATTTGTCCACAGCGGCGCGGCTGCGCGTTAGGCGCAACAATCCGCAGTCAAATACAGAAGTCCAATGCTACACGGTGGCGTGGCGTCAGTTTTTGAACTTGCGCATCGCGCTGCCCAGTGATTTTTTGATGGCGAGAGGATTCGGCCTCTTGCTTCGTCCAAGCACCCGGTTCCTTGGGGAGTGCGGAAATGTCGCCACGTTCGATCACGATCCTCGTCCGCTACGGGTGTGCGTCAGTGCGTTCAAAGAGCGCGCGAAGGGCGCAATCGATGCGCGTGAAACTTTGCCCGCTGATGCTATTGGCGGCGATGAGCGTGGCGAAGTCGCAATCGCCATCACTGGCTGACGTCGAGTATGCGCGCGTGAACAACCAGCCGCTGCGCCTGGATCTATACCTGCCAAGCACACCGGCAGCAGCGTATCCGTTGATGGTCTTTGTCCACGGCGGTGGCTGGAGCAGCGGCAACAAGGACGTGATCCAGCCCGCGATGCTGCCGCTGTTGAACCAGGGTATCGCATTGGCAAGTGTCAACTACCGGCTGGTCAATGCACAGCATGCCAGTTTGTATGGAGGCATGAGCGCAGTGATTTTCCCGGCTGCGGTGCATGACATCAAGGCGGCAGTTCGTTTTCTGCGCGCCAATGCGGTGAGCTATAATCTTGATCCGCAACGTGTCGGACTTTGGGGCAGTTCCGCTGGTTCGCACTTGGCAACTCTGGTGGCACTGTCGGGCGGCGATGTCGCACTTGAAGGCAACGTCGGCAGCCACTTGAGCACCTCCAGTGCGGTGCAACTTGCGGTTGATGCCTATGGACCAAGCGATCTTCTGCGTATGGGTATGGACGCGTTCCAGGCCGGATTCAATGGCGCCGGCTGGGATGCAGCGAACACTGCGCACGCCTTGTTTATCGGCTGCGGGCCCCAGGGCATGGGCGCGATCATCAGCAATATCAACAACCCCGTAGCCCCTTGGCCGCAGTGCGTTGCCCAGGCGAATCTGGCCAATCCTGTGCTGCAAGCCGATGCCGCCGATCCGCCGCTGTGGATCGGCCACGCCAACGACGATGGCGTTGTGCCCTGGCCACAAAGTCAGCGCCTTTTTGACGCGCTGCAGATGGCCGGCGTCGATTCGGAGTTTGTGCGAGTGCCATCAGGTGGCCACCAGTTACAGGAGGCGCAATATCTGCAGGCACGCAGCTTCGTTGTGCAGCACTTTGCCAGCGTTGAGCCGCTATTGTTTCGGGACGGATTCGACTAGATGCGTCGCCGCAGTAGCGATGGTGAGGGCATGGATGCCCGCGGTCGCGCTTGCGCGTCCATGTGCTGCGCAACGCAGGAGCAGCTGCCGAAGTTGACGAACCATCCGTGGATAAGTGCGCAGTTCATGGAGCGAAGGCGAGGACCGAGGAAAACACGAAAGAGCGACCCGAGATGGGCGCGGGCGCAATCTATTCAAACCCATCCACCAGTAGCGGCGGCTCAACATAAAAGAATGCGGCACCCTGGCCATCGAAGCTTAGGTCCTCGCCGAGCGCACCGATGAACAAGGTGCCATTCGGGTAAGCTCGAATCGAGCCGCCGAAACTGCCGGTGGCGTTGCCGAGCGGATTCTGAAACTTCTGCACTTGCGACCACGCGCCGCCGCTGTGTTCGAACGCGTACACGGCTTGACTACCGGGCACCGATGCGGGGCAGCCGAGGAACACACGTCCCATGCTCAGCGCCGCGGTGTAGCAAAACAGGCCGGCATCATTGGGCTGCAATGTGGTCTCCGGCAACCAGGTTCCGCCGCCGCCGGCGCGAAATAGCTGCGCGGGTGGGAAGGTGTTACTGGGACCGGTGGAGGTCACTACCAGCAGATCGTTTTCGCTGGCAATCTCGTAGCCAAATTGCTGGCTATCCTGGCCGCCGAACAGCGTGTTTTGGAACTGCCAAATTCCACCCGAACGCAGATAGGTGCTCACTTTGCCAATGTTCTGCGCGCTGGCGCCGTCGGCGAATGGATTGTTGAGTATCAAGCGCTCGCCCTGCAGCTGCGGCGTTTCGCAGCCATGTGCGATGGTTTGCGCCACGTTCCAGCTGCCATTGCTGCTGCGCGTGTAGACCGAGCTGGTGTCGTTGAGTGCACACACCACTGCCGTCGTGCCGTCGAAGGCAAGGCCGCGACCAAACTGACTTTGCGCTGCAGGCGTGACCGGGGTCAGCTGAGACTCCAATGCCCAGACTCCGGCGCTGCGGCGGAATGCGTAGACAACGCCGGCGGCGTTTAGCCCTTGCTGGGCGCGCTCGGGTGCCGCGACCAGCAGGCTATCGCCCACCAGCGCCAGCGCGCGGCCAAACTGGTCTCCGGTGACACCGTCGGGCGCGAGCAACTTCAACTCCAACGGATAGAATCCGTTCGCATCGCGTCGATGCAGATAGACCGCCCCACGGCCGCGCTGGTTGCCAATCGATTCACCGAAGGCGGCCACGGCCAGCAAATCGGCGTCGGCAGCTACGAATCCGGCGCGCGCACCGTCAAGGCCTTGCCCCAAATCTAGCGTTCGCGTCGGCAAGGTGATGGTGCCGCCGGTGATGCCCCGCCCGACCATCACCACGCCTTCGTCCTGGTTGCCATACACCTCGGCGTTGGGATTGCCGATCAACACGGTGGGACCCGCGCGATCGATCGCAATACTTTGCCCGATGCTGAAGGCCTCGTCGGCCAATGGATCGAGGCGCTGCGTGGATGAGAGTAGCGACGAGAAAAAACTGTTGAAGCGCAGCACCGAGACCGCGCCCCGCGCGTTCCCCACGACGCTGCTCTCGCAGGCGCCGACCACGGCCCAATCGCCATCCAGCCGTACCGCGCATCCGAAACCGTCCTGCGTGCCCGCCGCTTCGGACGACAGGGTGGTGTGGCGCAGTGTCCACACGCCGCTGTTGCGGGTGTAACCGAGTACACGACCCGAAAGACCCGCCGCACTGCGCTTGGAAGCGATCAACATGCGATCGGGCGTCGATGGGTCGGCGCCGCTGATCGCCGCCGCGGTTCCGAAATTATTGTTGTTGCGCAGGTCAGCATCCGCTTCGACTAGCCGTGCCGCTTGGCTCCATGTGTTTCCGGTCAACTCAAACACGTAAGCGGCGCCAGCGTCGGTGCGCACGGTGCCATTGCTCGCGGTGATGTCTTCCTGTGGCGCTGCCACTACTACCGCGCCAGCGACGATGCTGACCGCTGCGCCGAATCCTGCGCCCGCTTGCACCACGCTTGGTGTCAGAGTCTGTATCGTTGACCAGAGCGGAGCAGCGTTTCCGCGCCGGTAGGTCGTGGCGATTCCATTCGGGGCGATACGACCGGCCACTGCAATCTGACCATCGATTGCCGCGTTGACCACCGCGCCGGTGCTGAACGAATTGATTTCGCGTGTCCAGTCTGCAGGACCGCGGCGATAGATTCTCACATTGCCCTCGCCCGGGCGGTTCGAGCCGATGATCAGATAGCCGTTCTTCAGTCCAATCGAAATCACCGCATCGGTGCCGAAAATCTCAATCTCCTGATCGGCGCGCCGAGTCCATACGCTGTTGACGCGCTCAAAGGTGTGTACCTTGCCGGGCTGCAGCGGGGTAGGGACGGTTGCCACTACCGCCAGATCGCTGTCAATAGCTACCTTCGTTCCGAAGTGCTGGTTCGGCGCGCCTGCACCGCTGGCGATGGCGCTGAAGGCGCCGCGGTATTGGTAGTCGCTCGCGTGCGCGCTATTGACCATGCCATTGCACAGCACAGCAAGAATCAGGATTGCACGGATCAACAGAGTGTTCATTGTGGGCTCCAAGCAGAATTGTGGATCGGTGCGCGATTAAAACTTGATGGCGCGGCAAGCAGCCATCCCTGGAGCACTGCTCCGGCCCGGCCATCCATGGCCGGGCGTTCTCGTTCGCTGACGATGCCTGGGGGCATCGTCAAAGCGC
>JAWXCG010000032.1:0-46235 GCA_034440555.1 Pseudomonadota bacterium | reverse complement strand
CAGCCCCTTGCACTCGCGGTGGATCATTCACATCCGAATGTACGCGCACCGATTCAATTTGTGTTCGTTCGATTTCTGCCTGTTGCGCCATATGGCGCACGGCCGGTTTGATATCCGCGACTGAAAGTCGGGTTTCGTCGTAGCGTACCGTGGCACTTCCCGCAGCGAAGTTGACGGTGACGCTGTGGACGCCCGGTACTTGAGCAATGCGCTTTTCCACTCCGGGGACGCTGAGTACCGACAGCATGTCGTGCACCGCGATCACACTGGTTTTCATCGCGCCGCTCCCACGGGCTTCCGCCTCATCTTACTGCTCCAATTCCGCGCGCACGTCGCGCACGAATCGATTTCGAGACTTGGGGCAACGTCAGATCGGCTGCGCCTGCACTATTTCCTGAGGTCGCGACGCGCTTCGAATAGCCAAGGGCACAGGTAAAGCGTTGTGCTAATTCTTTTGCGACGCCGTTTTTGCCTGAGGTTCGGCAACGGCGGGGACGACGCTCGCGGACGCAGCAGGAACGGCGGTCGGTGCCGATTTGATCGCTGCGGGTGCCGCGCCTGCGGGCGCGCTGGCAATCGCTCCCGGTGACGTTTTTGGCTCAGCCGAAGCTTTTGTCGCAGCCGGAGTTGCTTTTTCGCTGAGGGCGGGCGGGGCCGCTTTTACGTTGTGCGCCTCGTGAGCACCGTCTTTCGACGCCTGGGTTACTTCAGGCTCATATCCAAGTTGGCGCACTGCCGATTTAATATCGGCGATGTCCAGACGGGTTTCGTCGTAGCGCACGGTGGCGTTGCCGGCCGCGTAATTCACGGTAACGCTTTCAACCCCGGGAACCTCGCCAATTTGCTTTTCCACTCCGTCCACGCTCAATACCGACAGCATGTCGTGCACTTCAAAAACACTCGTTTTCATCACATCTCCTTGAACGATATTGCATTGAACGACAGCGCCTCGCATGACTTCGTCTTGATCGTGTTCAGAAACACGGCGCTATGCCTGCGTCTCCAATCACTTTGCAAGCTATCCGTTCCAGTCTCCGCTGCCTGCACGACGCCGGTTCAGCACATAGTTCCGAACTGCAAAGTAGGTGGAGAATGCTGCATTGTCTGTTCGTCACCGCACCCTGTGTGCTCGCAATCAAGGTCTTTCCTTTGACCCAGCGGGCGGTATCCATCGCCGATGGATTCCGGTGTGGTATCTCGATGCTCAACATAACAAGTGGGCCAAGTGAATGGGTCAACGCGTATGCGTTCATCTGTCTCAACTACGAGATCTATAGCACAGCTTGAACGAGCAGCGATGATGCGTGCGCTATCAGACCGAGCTCGTTCGAAGCTCGCTGTAACGTCGGTGTGCACTGGCATTTGCTGGTGCGTAGAGTGGCGCCTGCGCCGCCCGCTGCACACCCACCGGAGAGCTATTTATGACCCATCACCAGACGACGCACGACACTGCGTCCCATGAACGAATGCAGGGCTGTGTCGAAACCTGCACTCATTGTCACCAAATTTGCCTGCACAGCGCGATGACGCATTGCCTTGACGCAGGCGGCAAGCATGTCGAAGCCGGTCACTTCCGTCTTTTGAGCAATTGCGCCGAGATTTGTCAGACATCGGCGAATTTCATGCTGAGCCATTCGGCATTTCACCTACAGGTCTGTGCGCTGTGCGCCGAAGTGTGTGACGCCTGCGCCATCAGCTGCGAATCGGTCGGCGGCATGGAGGACTGCGCCAAGGCATGTCGGGATTGCGCGCAAAGCTGCCGCACGATGGCCACCGCGAAGCACTGAGCGGACACCACCGCCTGCTCGATCATCGATGCACAGCGTTTACCACGTACCCGAAACGGTAGCTTCTCTCCGCTCTTTTTTGCCATCACCAGGAGATTTCTCATGTCCATGAACATCAAGAACACCCGTCCCCTCGGTTCCGTCTGGGCGGCATGCGCCTTGGCGATCGCGGCCACGGCTTTTTTAGCAGCGCCGTCAGCGACCCTTGCCAACGATGCTGCGAAGTCAGGCGCCGCTACCAATTCACAGATGGATCATTCCAAGATGGATCATTCCAAGATGTCCGGCATGGATAGCAAGATGATGCATATGTCGATGACTGGCGATGTCGACTACGACTTCGCGGCCAATATGCGCATGCATCATAAGGCTGCGATCGACATGTCGCAGAAAGAAATCGACAACGGCACGAACGTTCAGTTGAAGCAGATGGCGAAGGAAATCATCGCAGCACAGAACAAGGAGATCGCGGTACTCGATCAATGGTTGGCAAAAAACAAGGCCAAGGCGAAGGCAAAATAGTCCACGCTAGGCGCGAGCGGTTCCGAGCGCATTACAACCGTTCCCGCCGCTGTAGCTGCGGGAACGGTTAACGGCGCGTCCGGCGGTCGCGGTCGCGCTTTGCAAATAGCCAGCGCAGTTGACCCCAATAGGACCTTGGAAATGTTCGGTCCTGAAGTTCCACGTCACCGTCTCGAACTTCGGATGCTTGAGCGAAGAAGGTGCCGAACAGGCGATCCTGGACCATCCAGAACTCACCGAAATTCACCTGCGCATCCTCATAGTCTCGCTCGTGGTTCCAACGGTGGATTTCGGCGACTCCGAGCGATGCGCTGCTCGATGTCGGCAAGCTTGGCCTGCGCTTTGGCCCTGGCCTTGGCGACAAGGTGTTCGTCGCTGAGCGCGAGCAACGCACGAATGTCCTCCAGCGAAAACCCTAGCACCTTGGCGCGTCGAATGAAGCGAAGCCGCTTCAGTTCGATATCGCCATAGCGCCGATAGACCGACGCTAGTCGGCCAGAGGGCGACAGCAAGCCGTTGCGTTCGTAGTAGCGCACCGTGTCGATGGCGACGTCGGCATACTTCGCGATCTGACCAATTCCGAACGTTGCCATACCCGATCTCCTAAGGCGCCCGGTGTGCAGTCCGGACCCTGGTCCAGGGTCAAGCCCCCGGTTGGGATCGCAGCTGAACGTATTTTGCCCGCTGCGCGCTGGTGAGGGCCGGAGCCGCAGCAAGATGCGCATTCAGATGGACGTTGCGCAGCCGGCCACGGGCGCGTCCAACCACATCGGCGAGTTCAGCGACACGGGCGGCATCCGGGACTGGCCTGGACAGTTCGGCATCAAGCGCGGTCTCTGCTGCAAGCACGTTCTGGCCTTCCTTCAGCGCGGCCGTACGCATCGAGTGCATCAAAATGTTCATCCGATCACGCTGCCGCTCACTGAGGTCCAGCGCTTGGGCGTATTCGAGTACATGCTTCGGTCCTGGCAACCCATGCGCTTCGGCGGCCCGTGCCATCGCAAAGCCTTGTCCAGTTTCGATCGCCTGGCGCTCGCTCGCATCCATCCACGGAAGCGCGCTGTCGTCGTCCGCTGCGGGAGGCAACGTGTGTCGATGTTCTTGTTGGAGGGCAGCGGTTTGCTTCGCAGAGTTCGTTGGGCTACGCCGCGATGACCAGTGGATGTGCACGATCTTCCATGACGCGCCGGATTTGCGCAGCATCATGGTTTCGGTCGAGTCGATCATCAGCATTTCCTTGCCTTTCATTGTGTGGATCTCGCTTTCGCTGGCGACCCAGGCCAGATCGGCCGTTGCCTGCGCGGTGCGGCGTTTGAGTGCGGTCATCGCCGACTTTAAAACGCCGCGTCGCTCTTGGCATGACCGCCGAGATACGCATCACGGCTGCGCTCGACGCTGCCGCTTTCCAGAATGAGCACGCCGGGGTCGAGTTCAGCGCCAGCCTTGCTGAGATCGCCCGCGCTGAGCGCTATGGCGAAGCGCTCCACCGTCGCTACGGCATCAACCGCGGCTGGGGCTACGTTGAGTTCGGCTTCGGCAGCCTCGCGTCCCGTCGCCATGGCGGCGGGCTCATGCTTTTCTTCGCCGTGCGCAAACACGGTGGGCGTAGCAAGCATCGAGGCGAGCGCAATAACCAGCAGCTTGGTATTCATGTGTGTCTCCTTAGTGCAGTGACGAGGTCTGGCGACCTGGAAGATAAACGCCTGGCGTGAAATTGTGGGTCAGTGATGGACGGCACCAACTTAAAGTTATGGGAGCGCAGGAAGGCGCGACAAATACCCTGAGAATTTCAATCTTCGCGGCGCCCTGGACGGCACGGTCGGCCTGACCAGGCCTCCCACACCTGCTCTAAAGCCTAAAGTAAGTGCCATTCGGGTCAATGCTGATGTTCGTCGTCGTGCGCTTTCTGCGGTGTCTCATCGGTGGCTGGCGTAGCATCTGCTGTCATCGGATCGTCGACTGGCTCGAAAGACGAACGCGAAGCGTCGCCCGCATGATGGTCGGCTCCCTCCGTGCGTTTCATTCCGTGCATGGTCGAATCGTTGTGCGGCGCGCTCTCGCCACCGTCATGCTCGTGGCCGCCGCTGCTGGCCACGAGTTCCTGGTAGCGCGCTGCCGTCATCTTCGGGAATTGCTGCATCAGCGCCACCATGCCCCAGATGTATTTGTCGTCCATGCTTTTTCCCCAGGCCGGCATGCCGCTCATCTTGACGCCGTGCTTGACGACCCAGAATGATTCGCGCGGATCGACGGTGCCGAGTTCCGACCAGGTCGGCGGTGTTGGATAAAGTCCAAGACTGAGCTCCGTGTCTGAGGCACCGGGACTCAAATGACAACTCACACACATCGCGTTGAAATTGCCGGCACCACTTCGGATGAGGGCTTCATCGCCGAGGGCCGGAACCTTGATGTTGTCTGCGCGGGTGCTGATCGAGCGCGCTCGCAGCGTCTGCATCATGCGATACGTGATCGACCAATGCGGATCATCGGCGGCTACGTTGTAGATACCGAGTCTTATAAACACGCCTGCGCCGATGACGGCCAGGATCAACAACACGACCAGGGTTCTGGTCAGCTTCATGATGACCTCCTCAACCGTGCTTCATGGTGGAGTGATCGACCGGCTGGGCTTTCAACGTCGGGGCGGGCCCCGGCGGCGGGCCGCGTCGTGTGGGTGAACCGAAGTTGGCATCCGTGCTCACGCGATGAGCCAAAGTGGCCTTCGGGTTCGGGTACCAGCCCGGATCGGAGAAGTCGCCGCGCGCGAGGTCATCGCGAACCTTGATCACGGTGAACATGCCGCCCATCTCCAGGTTCCCGTGCGGGCCGTTGCCCATCATCATCGGTAAGGTGTTTTCTGGCCCTTTCATGTGACCCGAATCGGTGTGTTCCTGATGCTCGGCCATGCCGTCCTTGCCCATTGCCATGTAGCCGGGCAGCATCTTTCGGATTTCCGCTTCGACGCCGGACTGATCGACGCCGAGCGTGTTCGGAATTTCATGCCCCATAGCATTCATCGTGTGGTGCGACATATGGCAGTGAAACGCCCAGTCGCCCGGCACCGCGATGAACTCCAGGTCACGCGTCTGGCCAACGCCAATGATCTCAGTGACTTCGGGTCGCCACAGATTCTTCGGCCAACGCCCTCCATCCGAACCAGTGACATGAAACTGCACGCCGTGCATATGTATCGGATGATTCCACATCGATAGATTGCCGATGCGCACGCGCACGCGTTCGCCAGTACGGGCGACCATGGGTTCGATGGCCGGAAATACCTTGCTGTTCATCGTCCATAAGTCGAAGTTCTGCATGACCGATGGATCGGGTCGATAGGTGCCTGGATGCAGCGCCCAGTTGTGCAACAGCACGACGTAGTCACGATCAACCGATTCCGCTTCGCCATCTTTGGGATGAATCACGAACATACCCATCATGCCGACCGCCAACTGCACCATCTCATCGGCGTGCGGGGTGGTACATGTGGGTGCCGTGTTGCCTGAGCGTGAACTCGTAGACGTAGGTCTCGCCAGGCTTGATCGACGGTTGCGACAGGCCGCTGACGCCATCCATGCCGCTCGGCAACAGAATGCCGTGCCAGTGCACACTCGTGTGCTCGGGCAGCCTATTCGTCACGTAGATGCGCACGCGATCGCCTTCGACCGCTTCGAGCGTCGGTCCCGGCGTGGTGCCGTTGTAGCCCCAGCACTTGGCGCGGGTGCCTGGTGCAAACTCGTGCTCAATTTCTTCGGCTACGAGATGGAATTCTTTGACCCCACCGACCATGCGATGCGGCAGTGTCCAACCGTTGAGTGTGCGTACCGGGTTGTAGCGACCGTCGCGAACAACCACCGGCGTCGGCTCTGCGGGCGGTGGCGATGACAGCGCCGGTGGTGTCTCCTGCATGTTGTGGCCACCGTGGTCCTGGCTGAAGGCACGTTGTGCAAACATCGCAATCGGCGCAAACACGCCGGCGCTCGCCATGCTAAACCAGTGACGTCGGGAAAGTTTCATGGGGCATCTCCGTGATCATGTTGCCGTGGTTCATTGTTGTCATCCTGATCGGATTCAGCAGGTGTTGATGCGGGCGGCGCGTTGCTGTGATTGGGTGGCGGCGTGGGTGTCTTGGATTGCGCCGGCATCGGCATCGTATGGCCGGCATGGGGGTCGTCGGTCGCTGCCGGCTCGGTAGGCTTTGTCATGTCGTGGCCGGCATGCGGATCAGGCGCGGCAGGTTTGGTCGGCTCGCGCTCGGCACCCTTGGGCGTCATGCCGTGCATCGAGTGGTCCATGGCGGCTGGCGCCGCCGCCGGCAGGATCACGTCAACCCCAATCGTTGGCTCCAGTGCAGCACCGTCATCCGGTAATCGACCCCCAACTACGTGACGCAGTTCTGCACGCGCCGTCCAGTAGTCGCGTACCGCTTCGAGGTACTCTTGATAGGCGTCGTATTCCTGCTGCTTGGCAAGGATCAGTTCGAAAACTCCTTTCAGCATGAAATTCACCTGCTCCTGCGAGCGCGCGACGATGGCTTCGCGATGCGGCACTAACAGCGTGCGGTAGCGTTCGGCGATTTCGCGTGTCACCGCCAGCCTTGCCAAGCCCAGGTGGGCGTCGTTGTGCACCGCCACCGCCAGGCCATCAAGCCGGGCTCGCGCATCCATCAACACTGCCTGCGCTCGCGCGACCGCGCCTTGGCCCTGATTGAAAATCGGCAGTTCCAATGAAAGCGAAGGTCCGCGCAGGACGCCGCCTTCGACTTCGTTTTCGTGCTCGTATCCAACCTCAACGGTGCCCAGCCAACGCCAGCGTCGCGTCACCCCCAGCGCATCCTCGCGCAGGCCGACCTCTTGTCTGACGGCAGCCAGATCCAGGCGTTGATCGACAGCCAAACGCACCAGCTGATCGGCAGTAAACGCTGAAGCAGGCGGCGCGGCAAGTTGCTCGACAGTGGCCCAGTCAGCCTCCGCCGGCAAACCGATCAGGTTGGCGAGGGTGCTGCGTGCGCGAAGGTTGGCAGCGGATGCACGCACCGCTGCAATACGCGCCTGCGCGGCCGCAGCGAGCTCCTGTTCGAGTTGCAAACGGCTGATGTTGCCGGCATCAAAGAAGCGTTGTGCTAGCTCGGCGGAATGTTCTGCGGCCTGTCCCACAACATCGCGCATTGCGGCGACTTGCGCCGCGCTCACCGACTCGAACCAGGCGATCTCGACTTCGGCGGCGAGATTCATCAGCTCGGCAGCGACGGCATTTTGCAGTCGTTCCAACTCGGCTGCAGCGAACCGCTTGCGCGACGGCAACAACAGTAGATCGGTGAAGCTCAGTGACACGCTGCGCGTGATCTGCGTGCCGTTGCCAATGCGCGGCTCAAGCCTGGAATAGCCGAAGCTCGGGTTGGCAATACGGCGGGCTTCGTCGAGTTCGGCACGACCAATACCAAGGCGGGCATACTCTTCGCGCATGCGCGGGTTGTGCACAAAGGCCAGTCGCACTGCCTGATCCGAGGACAGCGGTGCACTGGGGATAGCGGGCGCGGCGCGTGGCGCGGCGTCGGACGAAACTCCGGGCGCGATGCCGAGGCGGGCCTTGATCAGGTCATCGGTTTGCGCATAGCCGCGCTCGCGGGGCAGGCTGGTACAGCCGGCCAACGCGATCGCCGCCGCGAACGCCGCAGCGGAACGAACAGGGAAATACATTTTGAAATCCTCGAAAGCGGTGCTCCACAGCGTCGATCGACGAACTGCAGTGCCCGCGATAAAATCAGGTACGCACTGTCATTAGACGGCGCACCTACAAAGATCAGATGAGATCAAACAGCCGGCGGACGAAAGGGCGGTGTGTTCCGGGGTGCAGACACCCGGTAATAGAACACCGTCGCGGGCAGCGTGGCGATCACTTGCGGCAGTGCCTGCGTCCCGGCGAATAACATTGCGTGGGGCAGCACACAGCCGCATTCGCAGCTTGTGCCGTCGCAGCAGTCACGTTCGTTGTTCGCGGCTGAATCGGTATCGCCGGTGTCGGAATGCAAGCGCGCGTCGTGGTGGTGTTCTGACCCGTGTTGCTGCGCTTCACCCGGCGCCGGCGCAATGCTGTGTTCGGGCGCGCTGTGACTGCTATGCGAATCATGGGCAGCCGCGCCCATCGCCCACGGCGCTGCGATCCCGTTCAATGCGAGGGTCAAAATCAGCAGCAGGTGAAATCCGATTCGGGTCATGTTGTGGCCGTTAGATTGCGCCCTGAAGCAGAAAGTTGCAACTCGCAGACGGCTGGGCACCTGGACTGAACTTTTGCACGGAATTGGCGTCCAATAAGCGCAATGGTCAGCGCCCATATCGTTTTGCGTTAGCATCGTCCACATCTACCCTGAGTGGTCATCCGTGTCTCGACGTCGTCATCTCCGCTGGATCGCGCTGGTCGCCTTGTTTGGTCTGCTGTTCCAGCAGGTCGCAATGGCGACGTACCTGTGCCCGATCGAACAGTCCGGTCAGTCGCTGCAGATGCAGACAAGCACGATTGAGCATGCGCCATGTCACGAAGAGGATTCGACCGATCAGGCACGCTGTGAGCAGCACTGTCATCCGTTTGTTACCTCAGCGGATCATGCAACACCGCTCACGGTGCCGGCGGCGTTGCCGAGTGAACCCTGGACGCTGGCGCAGTCGCGGCGACAGGTTGCAAGCAAGAATGAGCGCCTGCGCTCGCCGATCAGTGCGCATGCGGCCGCGCCGCCTCTGACCATCCGGCACTGCACGTTCCAGATCTGAGCTTCGACGATTGAGTTCGTAGCGTCGCGTTTGCGCGCGCGCTTCGCTTTCACGTCGGAGTCAACATGATTGCTTCTCCCTGTTTGTCGAAGCCGGCCGTCGCCGGTACGTTTTCCCGTCTGCGCCGGATGGCGCTTTTTGCTGTGCTTGTCGCGGGGTTGCTTGCTGAAGTTGCCGCACAGTCTCCGCTCGAACCGCTGGGACTGATGGAGGCAGTCGAACTGGCCGAGCGTGATGCGCCCATGATTGCCGCGCGACAGGCAGCTGCCGATGCCGCCCAGCACTTGGTAGGCCCCGCTGGCGAACGGCCCGATCCCGAGCTTATTATTGGCGTGGACAATCTGCCGGTCAGCTCTGATGACGCGTTCAATCTGAATCGCGATTTCATGACCATGCGCAGGATCGGCGTCATGCAAGCGTTCCCGCGTCGCGCGAAACGACAGCTGCGTGTGCAGCGCGCCGAGGCCGAGTCGACACGCGAACAGGCGATGCTGATCGCGGAGCAACTCGCTACGCGCGAGGCCGTGGCCATTGCGTGGATTGCATGCGCAAGCGCCGAACGACGGCTGCAATTGGCCACTGCGCTGCGAGCACAGGCGGATGCGCTGGTGGGCGCGGCGACGGCGGCGATCGGATCGGGACGCGGCACAGCCGCAGATGCGATCGCGGCTCAGCAGGCCCGATTCGCATTGGAAGATCGCATCCAAGCGTTGCAGCTCGAGCGCGACCAGGCCCACATCACGCTGGCCCAATGGCTACCAGACACTGCGGCGCGGCCGCTCGGCGGAGCGCCGGATTTTACCGACCTCGGAGCGGACTTCGAAGGCTTGCGAACGCGCCTCGATCATCACCGTGAACTGCTGTCATACGATGCGATCACGCAGGTTGCGCAGGTGGAGATCGCTTTGGCGCAGGCTGAAAAGCAGCCGGATTGGTCGCTGGAGCTGGCATACGCGGATCGCGGTCCAGCCTATTCGAACATGGTGTCGCTGCAGTTCCGCATCGGCTTGCCGCTGTTTGCGGCACGCCGTCAAGATCCCACCATCGCTGCGCGCGCAGCAACGCTAAGGCAAATCGAGTCCGAACGCACTGCCGCCGAGCGCACGCATCGCAGCGAAATTGAACGGACGCATGCCACCTGGCGGACCGCGCTGCAGCGTGTGCGCCGTTATGAGCGCGACTTGCTGCCGCTGGGCGATGATCGTGCGCAAGCAGCGCTCGCTGCTTATCGCGGCGGAGCAGGGCAGTTGCACAGTGTGCTGATTGCCATCGATGCGGCCGTCGAGCAACGCATGGCCTATATCGATGTTCTGGATTCGCTCGGCCAATCTTGGGCCGCGCTGCATTTTGCCTTTGCGAAGGAGCGCTGAGCCATGAATCGCACTCAATCGTGGTTGCTTGCTGCGGTAACTTTCGTGGCTGGCGTGGTGTTGACGTTGGCGCTCAGCTCGGTGCTAAAGCGCGATTCGGAGAAAGATCCGGCGGGCGTTGCAACAAATGCCGCGCCGGCAGTTTTGTACTGGTTCGACCCGATGTATCCGGACCGTAAATTCGAGCAACCGGGTAAGTCGCCATTTATGGATATGCAGCTCGTGCCCAAATACGCGAGCAGCAATGCTGACGCTGCGGGTAGCGTCAACGAGTCCGAAGGGGCGCTGCAGATCGACCCGCGTGTCAGTCAGAACCTGGGCATGCGCACCGGCCTTGCCGAACGCGGCAGCCTGGCTACGCAGATACGGGCGACCGCGACCATCGCGTTTGATGAGCGCTTGGCCAGTACCGTGCAGGCGCGCGTCAATGGCATCGTGGCACAATTGCTGGTGAGATCGCCGCTCACCGCGGTGAAGAGCGGACAGACGCTGGCGATGTTGATCGCTCCCGAGTGGACTGCCGCCCAAGAGGAATATCTCGCCTTGCGCCGCACCCAGGCGCCAACCCTTGTCGACGTGCGCGCGGCAGCGCGACGCCGGCTGGGCCTGCTTGGCATGAGCGAATCGCAGATCAGTGCAATCGAGAGGTCGGGGCGCGCGCAGACGCGAATTGCAGTCGTCGCGCCACGTGACGGTATCGTCACCGAATTGCCGGTGCGCGAGGGTGAGACGGTCATGGCGGGTGCATTGCTGGCACGCGTCAATGGCATCGACACGCTCTGGGTGCATGCCGCGGTCGCCGAGGCGCAGATCGAACGCGTCGCGGTGGGCGCGGCGGTAAACGTCATGCTGTCGGCATTTCCGGGACAAGCATTCGCCGGCAGCGTAGATGCACTTTTGCCAACACTCGACCCGATATCGCGGACCCAGACGGCGCGTATTGTGCTCGATAACGCAGCGCATCGATTGACACCGGGCATGGTTGGCGAGGTGCGCATCGCAGCGAGCGTAGCGGACGACGTGGTGCTGGTGCCAAGCGAAGCCGTGATCGTGACGGGAACGCGCCAGGTGGTGCTCGTCGCTACCGGTAGTGGAGCATTCCGCGCACAGCAAGTGCGCGTCGGAGCCGAAGCCGGCGGTCGCAGTGAGATTCTTGCGGGCATCAAGGACCGCGAACGCGTCGTTTTGTCGGGTCAGTTCCTGATTGACTCCGAAGCCAGCCTGACCGGCACATTGGCGCGTCTGGAAAATGACCAGGACAACGCTGCCGGTCAATCGCCCGAAGCTTCGATGCTCAAGCGACCGGTGCGGCATCAGGCGAGCGGAAAATTGCTCGACGTCGACGGTCGCGATTGGAACATTGACACGGGTCCGATCGAGTCTTTGCAGATGGGCGCTATGCGCATGCTGTTTGTTGGACCAAGCTCCGCACCCGAGCCTGCGCTCAAGATCGGACAGCGGATTGATTTCGTTTTCTTCCGCAATGATCAAGGTGACTTCGAGATCGACGCTGCATCAATCCGCGTCGACGCCTCTGCAGATGGCCGGCAGCCATGATCGCGCGACTGATCCGCTGGTCAATCTCGAACCGCTTCCTGGTTTTGCTCGCTGCACTGCTGCTGACTGGAGCGGGCGTGATTTCGTTGCGGCGCACGCCGGTCGATGCCCTGCCGGATCTGTCCGACGTGCAGGTGATCATCCGCACTGCCTGGCCGGGCCAGTCACCCCAGGTGATCGAGAATCAGGTGACCTATCCGCTGACCTCGACGATGCTTTCGGTGCCCGGAGCAAAGACGGTGCGCGGCTATTCTTTCTTTGGCGATTCGTTTGTCTACGTGTTGTTCGACGATGGCACCGATCTTTACTGGGCACGCTCGCGCGTTCTGGAATATCTCAATCAGGTGCAGTCGCGTCTACCAGCAAACGCGCGCACGGCGCTTGGTCCGGACGCCACGGGCGTGGGTTGGATCTACGAGTACGCGTTGGTCGATCGTAGCGGCGGGCATGATTTGTCGCAGCTGCGCGCCATACAGGACTGGTTCCTGCGCTACGAGTTGAAGAACCTGCCCGGTGTCGCTGAAGTTGCAACCATCGGTGGCATGGTGCGGCAGTATCAGATTGTGCTCGATCCTGACCGATTGCGCGTTTATGGTTTGACGCATGCCGATGTCACCGAGGCGATTCGCGCCGCAAACGGTGAAGTCGGTGGTTCGGTGCTGGAGCTGGGCGAGGCCGAGTACATGGTGCGCGCCAGTGGCTATCTCAAGTCGATCGCGGATTTTCAGGCGATCCCGGTGAAGACGGTCGGAGTGGTGCCAGTGATGCTCACCGATGTCGCGCGCGTTCAAATGGGGCCAGAGATGCGCCGCGGCATCGCCGAACTTGACGGCGAGGGCGAAGTGGTGGGTGGGGTCATCGTCATGCGTTCCGGCAAGAACGCGCAGCTGACCATCGCATCGGTGAAGACTCGCCTCGATGAATTGCGACGCAGTCTGCCCAAGGGCGTTGAAATCGTCGAGACCTACGACCGCTCGCAATTGATCAAGCGCGCAATCGACAATTTGAGCCGCAAATTGATCGAAGAGTTCATCGTCGTTGCGCTGGTCTGCGCGATATTTTTATTTCACCTGCGCTCTGCGCTGGTAGCGGTAGTGGCGCTGCCGCTTGGCGTGTTAGCGGCGTTTATCGTGATGCAGGCGCAGGGCATCAATGCCAATATCATGTCGCTCGGCGGCATCGCGATTGCCATCGGGGCGATGGTCGATGCCGCCATTGTGATGATCGAGAACGTGCACAAGCACATCGAGGTCTGGCGCGGCGCACATCCCAAAGCCGAGTTGGACTCCGAATCGCGTTGGCGTCTGGTGGCAGACGCGTCAGCCGAAGTGGGTCCGGCGCTGTTCTTCAGCTTGTTGATCATTACCTTGTCATTCGTGCCGGTATTTGCCCTTGAGGCGCAGGAAGGACGTCTGTTCGCGCCGCTGGCATATACCAAGACCTACGCGATGGCAGCCGCAGCGGGTTTATCGATCACCCTGATACCTGTATTGATGGGGTACTGGATCCGCGGTCACATTCGCAATGAGTCCGAGAATCCGGTTTCGCGTGTGTTGATCGCAGCCTATCGACCTGCGTTGACCGCCGCCCTTCGTCATCCGTGGACCACGTTGATCATTGCCGCCATGTTGTTGGTGGTCAGTGCGTGGCCGCTGAGTCGCCTGGGCGGCGAGTTCCTGCCGCCGCTCGACGAAGGCGATTTGTTGTACATGCCTTCGGCGCTGCCCGGTCTGTCGGCCGGGAAGGCAGCGCAGCTTCTGCAGCAAACCGATCGCCTGATTATGAGCGTGCCTGAAGTCAGGCGTGTGTTTGGCAAGATCGGTCGCGCGGAAACCGCAACTGACCCGGCGCCGATGGAGATGGTAGAGACCACAATCCAGTTCAAACCACGCGACCAGTGGCGCCCTGGCATGACCACCGAGAAGCTGATCGAGGAGTTGGACCGTGCTGTGCGTGTTCCCGGTTTGTCCAACCTGTGGGTGCCGCCGATCCGCAATCGTCTCGACATGCTGGCCACCGGTATCAAGAGTCCGGTCGGCATCAAGGTCAGCGGTGGCGACCTGGCGGTGATCGACCGTGTGGCTGCCGACATCGAGCGTGCGGTCAAATTGGTTCCTGGTGTTACCTCGGCACTCGCAGAACGGCTCACCGGTGGCCGCTATATCGATATCGACATTGATCGTCTCGCCGCCGCGCGCAATGGATTGAGCATGGTCGCAGTGCAGGGCATCGTTGCTGCAGCGATTGGCGGCGAAACCATTGGCGAAACCATCGAAGGGCGGCAGCGGTTTCCGATCAGCGTGCGCTATCCGCGCGAACTGCGCGACAGCGTGAGCAAGTTGCGCGATCTGCCCCTGATCACGCCCAACGGAGCACAGGTGACGCTCGGCAGTTTGGCGCGTATTCAAATCACTGATGGTCCACCGATGTTGCGCAGCGAGAACGGACGCCTGACCGGATGGATCTATGTCGATATCCGCGGCCGCGATCTGGCCTCAGTGGTGCATGATCTGCGTGCCAAAGTTGCACAGGATGTCGTTCTGCCTGCAGGCGTCGCCGTCGCCTGGTCGGGACAGTTCGAGTACCTGGAGCGGGCTGCAGCAAAAATGCGCGTGGTCGTGCCGGCGACACTGGCGATCATCTTTGTGTTGCTCTATCTGACGTTCGGCCGACTGGACGAGGCTGCGTTGATCCTGCTCAGCGTCCCGTTTGCGCTGATCGGTGGATTCTGGTTGCTGTATGCGTTGGGCCATGCGTTGTCGATTGCCAGCGCCGTAGGTTTCATTGCGTTGGCTGGCGTCGCCGCCGAGTTCGGCGTCATCATGCTGCTCTATCTCAAGCAGGCCTGGGAACGCCGACTCGCGCTCGGCGAGCCGGAAAGTATCCAGACCTTGCTGGCCGCAATCCAGGAAGGCGCGGTCCAGCGCGTGCGACCCAAAGCGATGACGGTGGCCGTGATTATCGCCGGCCTGTTGCCGATCATGTTCGGAACCGGCACCGGCTCGGAAGTGATGCAGCGCATCGCCGCGCCAATGGTCGGCGGCATGATCAGCGCGCCGTTGCTATCGATGTTGGTGATTCCAGTCGCCTATCTGTTGCTGCGCAAACGGTCGCTGGGGCGGGAAACTCCCGCAATGGGTGAACGGTTGATACCTGAGATGTCGCTGAGGCCCACCCTGTAAATCATGCCACGCATTATCTGTTTGTCGGTCATTGACGGTCGCGCTGGGAGCCGGCTCAGCGTTTGGTTTTTGCCAGTTGGACTCGAACTTTACGAACGCGGTTCGGTTCCTTCAGCCGCAGGCCTCGGGTCGATCCGCGCAGGATCGGGGCCTGCGATCGCATAAGGCGTCTCTTAAATTGGTGTCGTTGGTCGAACTCATGGGTCGGCCAAGACTCCCGTGCCTTCTCACAGGAGGCATCCAGGATGAAACAGCGGACGGTCGGACAGGGCGAATGGGGAACCTTATGCAGGCAAGGCACGGCGACTTTCGGCCAGGATGCGCCATTGGGAACGCCGGTGGTCGCCTAAGAAGTTCAGGGCGGTTCGCGCCGTATGTAGTCAGGAAACTTCCTCCAAGGTTCAGTCGGCCGGAAGAAAGAACCGTGGGTCGGGTGCGGGCGGGCCCGATTCGAAGCTGCATGACGATTGCGTCTCGCCGGAAAGTTGCTATCGTGGCTACGCCAATCAGGCAGGAACGGAGTGAACAATGGCAATCAAAAATGCCCCGGCAGCAAAGGCTCCAAAGGCCGCGAAGCCGATTAAAGAAGTGTTGAACAAAACGAGCTTGGTGAACTTCATCGTTGAGAGTTCTGGCGTCGCGGCAAAGGACGTCAAAGCGGTGCTGGCGGGCCTCGAAGAGGCCGCGATCGCCTCGGTGTCCAAGAAAGGGGCGGGTGAATTTGTTTTGCCCGGCCTACTCAAAGTGACCTCGGTGAAGGTGGCAGCCAAGCCCAAGCGCAAAGGCATCAACCCGTTCACCAAGGAAGAACAATGGTTCGCAGCCAAGCCGGCGACCACCAAAGTCAAAGTCCGTCCGCTTAAAAAGCTAAAGGACGCCGCGCTTTAACTTGTCCAACTCGGGGCGTTTGCAACAACGCCCCGAGTTTGCTTGGCAAGCAAAGTCGACCTGTCAGAGGGCGTTTGCCAGTGCTTCCGGTGATTGCCGCGGACTGGTCGCGTCGATTTACGGTGCGGGTCTGACAATTCCACGTACCCCTTGTTGACCTGTTCAAGTGTCAACTTCGCCACCGATCGCGCCGCCTGCTCGGGAGTCTCCAAACTCTTGATGACGGACTGACCTTTGGTGCCGATGCGGCCGAATACGACCATGAGCACAAACGACAGCCCAATTTCCGCGCCGTTCGCTGCCATCCCATCGATCCTCTATGGCACGGCCTGGAAAAAAGATGCCACCGCCGCGTTGGTCGAACTTGCCCTGCGCCTGGGATTCCGCGGCATCGACACAGCCTGCCAACCCAAGCACTACGACGAGCCGGGCACGGGCGCGGGTATCGCCGCCTGCCTGGGCACGGTCTGCCAGGGCACGCTGCTCACCCGCGAGCAGCTTTATCTGCAATCCAAGTTCACGCCGCTGGATGGGCAAGACCCCGCGCGCATTCCCTACGATCCGAAGGCAAGTCTGTCGGTGCAGGTGGCGCAATCATTCGCCGCCTCGCTGCAAAACCTGCGCACCGATTATCTAGACGCGCTGGTGCTGCATTCGCCGCTGCGCAATGCCGCGCACCAAGCCGAGGTATGGCAGGCGATGGAACTGATCGTGGAGCAAGGTGGCGCGCGTCGGATCGGCATCAGTAACTGCTACCAACCCACGGCGCTCGAACAATTGCATCGCAGCGCGCGCATCAAGCCTTCGATAGTGCAGAACCGTTTCCACGCCGACACCGGCTACGACCGCGAGATCCGCGCCTTCTGCCGCGACCAGGCCATCGTTTACCAGAGCTTCTGGACCCTCACCGCGAACCCTAACGTACTCGCACACCGCAGCGTGCAAGCGCTCGCCGCGAAGTATCAACGCACGCCCGCGCAGATCCTGTTTCGCGCACTCACCCAGCAGGGCATCGTGCCGCTCACCGGCACGCGCTCCGAAACCCACATGCGCGAAGACCTCGCCATCTTCGAGTTTGAGCTGTCCGCAGACGAGCGCGCCGCCGTCGCCGCGTTGCTCGGGGCACGATCGTAATCCTGTCTCGTCCCCATCCCGGTCACCGCTGGTAGCGCACACGCTGAGGCAAACTACCATCGACAACTCGACAGTCGTGCCGTAAGCGTGACGGCATGACTTAGCCCAAATAGTCTCCACGAAAGCCGGGGCGTTTCGTTGGGGGCCGGTACCGGCTTCGACGGTGGCGTCGTTGCGTTGGTCCAGGACGATGGTGCGCTGTACGCAGGCGGGCGGTTCACCAGCGTCGATGGCGTCCCCGCCAACAACATCGCACGATGGCGCGATGGCGTCTGGAACAGTCTGGGCGAAGCCGACGAAAACGGCACCAATGGATCGGTCTCTGCGCTCGCCATCGAAGGCGAGGTGTTACACGGCGGCGGCAGTTTCACGAGCGCGGGCGGGCAGAAATCGACGGGCTATGCGCAGTGGCGCTTTCACGAAGTACCGTTGTTCGGCAGTAGTTTTGAAACGCCTGATGCGCCCAGTCGCGACTCAAGTCCATCCCTTAGATAGTTACCCATATGAAGCACTGCACAGTCCGCGACGTTCCTCAACCCCCGATTACGCTGCGCTTCATCCGGGCTGCTCACTACGTATGCGGTGTCTTGCCGCTGCGTCGTAGAATGCAACGATGACTAAAGTAACTGTGCCCCCTCAACCCGCGCCGGTGTTTGTTGTCGCTGCGCCTCGAAGCGGTGGGCAGCGACTGGCGCGTTGGTTGTCGGGGCCGGAGCGGCCGGTCAATCACTGGTTGGGCGTTATCGATGCGGCGCGCGCTGGCCGCGGATTGCCGCTGCTGGACAAGTCGGATATGTGGACGCGTGAAGACGCGCTGGCGTGGTCGCCGTGGTTGCAGCCGGTGCTGGATCAGCGCGGTCCCGACGTTGCGCCGACGGTCGTCGCATTCGAATTTGCGCCGGCGACGCTGCTTCGTGTTGCTGCGCTGGCGCACTGGTTTCCGAAGGCGCGTTTCGTGTTTCTTTATCGCGACGTGCGCGAGACGCTGGCGCTAATGCTCGACAGCTGGATAGCGTCGCGGCATCAGCATGCCTCCGGCGTGCAGTTGCCGTCGGCGCAGCGATGGAATTTCCCGTTGCCGCCTGGATGGAGTGCGCAGTGCCACAGGCCGCTGATCGAGATTGTCGCCTGGCAATGGGCCAAGATGATGCGCGTCGGCATGGACATGCTGGCGGAACTGGATCCGGCGCGTTGGTGCGTGACCTCGTATGACCGCCTGCTGCAGGATCCGTTTGGCGAGTTGCGTGGCATCGCCCAGTTCCTCGACTGCCTGCCTTACCCGCAGCAATCTGCCGGACGCCGATTTCTGCCTGCAGACAGAACCTCTCCGGATGCCGTCCTCTGGCTGGCTCACGCGGATGCCTTGAAACTGGCCGCCCCCATCGTTGCGCTGCAGGCGGATCGCGCGGTGCAGCTGTTCGCCACGCCGCCGCAGACACGCATCGTCGCGATGCGTGGCGAGTAGCGCACTCCCTTCGGCGATGAAACCCTTGTGCCGCTCGGCAAGCGGGAAAGGGGATCATGCGGGCGCGGGATCGGTGCGCTTCTGCTGTCAGAATCGACATCACGAATGCCTTCCTTGCGAACCCGATGCGGCTGAATACGCCATTCATACGACTGCCGCTGCAATTCGATGCCACGCGACTTGCGCTGGAGGTCACTGCCTTTCCCGAGACGGTGTGGCGGCCGCATCCGCAGGGGCATGTCGGCAACAGTGCGCTGCCTCTGGTCGCAGCCTATGGCGATGAGACGAACGATCAGACGCGGGGACCGATGCGGCCAACGCCACATCTGGCGCAACTTCCGTATCTGCGCCAGGTGATGGCGGCGCTGGAATGCAGCATCGGGCGTTCGCGCCTGATGCGCATCGACGGCAATGGCGAAGCCAGCATGCATGTGGACACCAATTACTACTGGGCAACACATGCGCGCGTTCACGTGCCTATCGTTACCACGCCCGATGTCGCCTTCCTCTGTGGCGATGCCGAGGTGCATATGGCGGGCGGCGAATGCTGGATATTCGATACCTGGTCCAGGCACAACGTCATCAACCCGACGCCGACGCGGCGCATCCATTTGGTCTGCGATGTGGTCGGCAGTGCGGTGTTCTGGCAGAGGGTCGCGCGTGGGCGAACGCAAGATGATGCCGATCCGCATGCAGCCGCGGATGTCCGCGTCGTGCCGTTCGATCCGGCGCACGAAGCAGACATCGCCTTCGAGTTGTGCAATCAGCCGGTGGTGATGTCGCCGTTCGAAGTCCAGCACTGGCGGCGCTTTGTGATGCGGGAGCTCAGCCGCATCGCCAATCCCGGCGATCGACAATCATCGGCGCTGCGTTCACTGCGGGCAACTCTGCAGCACTTCGAACACTGCTGGACCGATGTCTGGTCGCGTTTTGGCATCCGCCAGTCCGGCCATGAACATTATCGACAGCTGCTCGCTGCGCTGGATCGTGAACTCAACGCTGTACCCGCCACGTTGCTCGCCATCAATGGCACGCCGGCCACCGAGATGATCCGCCAATTGATTGTGCGCAGCGCCGTCAACGCAGATATCGCGCAGGCGCTGCAGGAAGAGTCCGGTACGCCCGCAGCCGTTGCGAAGCCGTTGCCTGCAATCCAAGCGTTGGCGCATGCAGCGACGACCGTCGTCGACCCAAAGTCATTATCCGACCACGGCGCGCAGACGCCCACGGTCTCAGCGAGCGAGCGCGTATCCGCGACGCGCACCCTACCGGTGGCGCAGCGATTCGATCGTCCGATCTTCATTGTCTGCCCGCCGCGTTCGGGGAGTTCGCTGCTGTTCGAAACCCTGACCCAGGCGCCGGAGCTCTGGACCATTGGCGGCGAAAGCCATCAGGTGATGGAAACCATCCCGGCGCTGAACCCCGCGCAGGAAGGCTATGCATCGAACCGGGTGGGCGCGGCGGCAGCGACCGCGACGACCGTGGCCGAACTCGCGCATGGATTCTATGGCCAGCTTCGCGATCGTGATGGCCGGCACGCGAGCAACCGCAGCGGGCCACTGCGTTTCCTGGAGAAGACGCCGAAGAATGCGCTGCGTATTCCGTTTCTGGCTGCGGCGTTTCCCGAAGCGCGATTCGTCTATCTGTTCCGCGACGCGCGCGACACCATCAGCTCGATGCTGGACGCGTGGCGCTCGCGCCAATTCATTACCTATCCGAAATTGCCGGGCTGGACCGGCGCCCCGTGGTCGCTGTTGTTGACGCCGGGTTGGCGCGAATGGAACGAGAAGCCTCTGCACGAAATCGTGGCGCGGCAATGGGCTGCTACAGCGCGGTATCTGGTCGACGATCTGTCGGCACTGGCGCCGGAACGCGTTGTCATCGCCAGTTACGCGGAGCTGACACGCGATCCCGAATCGGAAATCGCCAGTCTGTGCAAGCAGATTGAATTGTCGTGGGACCGGCCAATCAGCGGCCTGCCGCTGTCCCGGCACACACTCACGCCGCCCGATCAGGAGAAGTGGCGTAGCAACGAAGACGTGTTGAACGAGGTGCTGCCGATCGTGCAGCCTGCGATCGATCAGGCCGCCGCATTCTTCGAGCGTTGGCGCGACGCAAAGTCGGGTGGCGCGTCGCGGGCGTTGCCAATGCCGGCCGAACGCAGCGACGCGACGTTCACCGCTGCGGCGCGCTTGCCTCAGGCGCCGTACGTGTCAGCGAATGCGGGCGGTGCAGCCCCGCCGGGTGCACAATCTGCGACGTCTGCATCGTTCAACAGTGTGTTCACCCCCAGCATGGCGGGACTGCTGGCGGCGAGCCGATCCAGCTTGGTGGTCAGTACCTATCAGAGCGGACGCACCATCCTGCTGCGCGCCGACAATGGTTCGGTCAATACGCATTTCAAGGCATTCCCCAGCCCCATGGGCATCGCCTACCGCAACGGCCATCTGGCATTGGCAACAGCGCGACAGGTGTGGGAATACCAGGATCAGAAGGGCTTGGCGCATGCATTGGCGCCGGTGGGGCGTCATGACGCCTGCTTCGTACCACGCAAGGCGCATGTGACTGGTGACATCCGCATCCACGAGATCGGCTACGCCCAGAACGAATTGTGGATCGTCAATACGCGCTTCAGCTGTCTGTGCACGCTCGACGGCATGCACAGCTTCGTGCCGCGATGGCGGCCATCGTTCATCAGCAAGATCGAAGCAGGCGATCGCTGCCATTTGAATGGCATGAGCATCATTGACGATCGCGTGCGCTACGTGACGGCATTGGCCAACACCGACACTGCTGGTGGATGGCGCGAACACAAGGCAGATGGCGGCCAATTGATCGATGTCGCCTCGAATGAAATCGTCGCGCGCGGCCTGTCCATGCCGCATTCGCCACGCTGGTACGACCAGCGCATGTGGGTACTTGAATCGGGCAAGGGCGCGTTGTCTACGATCGACTTGGCGACCGGAGCCGTCACTGTGGTAGTTGAGCTGCCGGGTTTCACGCGTGGTCTTGCCTTTCATGGCGACACCGCGTTTATCGGCCTCTCTCAGGTGCGCGAGAACATCTTTGGTGGCCTGCCACTGACGGACCGGTTGAGCGCTCGCGTCTGCGGCGTCTGGGCGGTGAATATACGCAGCGGCAAGATCATCGGATTCCTGCGCTTCGAAGGTGCGGTACAGGAAATCTTCGACGTGCAACTACTGCCGGGTATCGAATATCCCGAACTGATGGAACCGGACGATGAGCGCCTTGCCGGCCTGTTCATTGTGCCTGACCCACCAATCCCATGAGCCGCCGGTTCCCCGGCTTGCCGCGCGCTTGCCGCATCCCGTATCGGCCCTACGAAAAAGCCCCGACCTGGGCCGGGGCTTTGCGGATCGATCGGCAAATGAAGCCCGCGCTACCGGTTCGAAATTTCGCGCTCGGCCTCGGCCAGAGTGTTGTACAAACGTACGACGACTTTGCGCACCGAACCGTCAGCATTGAACTTGGTTTTCACCGTCATCGGCGTGCCGGATTGAATCGTTGCCAAGGTGAGTGCCGCTGCCGGCGCTCGGCGTCGCGTATCCTTGATGGACAACTTTTCAGTATCGATTGCGACGATAAGACCGCCGACAAGCGTCACGTTGGACTGCGCACCCACCACGCTGCTTGACGCGTACGTGCCTGCCGTGTGCTGCGCCTGCGGACGCGCGTCTGCAGCCAGGGTGTCGGCTGATGAGGTGATCAACGCCAGTCCCAATGCCACCGGTGCAATCGCCTGCACCACGCGTTTGCGCCGCAGTCCAAGCCAGGCCAGCAAGCCCATACCCAAGCCCAGCGCCAATTTGCCGGTCGGGCCCATCGTCGGGATGGCCGTGGCCTGCCCCTGCGCTGCATCCGTGTCGGTGATCGTTACTGCGGTTGTGGTGTTGGCGCCCAGGATGGCGCCCGTGGCATTGCTTAAGGTGACGGTAAACATCTCCGCCAGCTCCGGCATCGTGTCGTCGATGATCGGAATGATGATGGTCTTGGGCGCAGCATCGCCATCGGCCCAGTTCAGGGTTCCCGTGGTGGTGGTGTAATCCGTACCCGCCAGCGCCGTGCCGGGATTGGTGGTGTACTGCACCGATGCGGCGCCGCCACTGCCGCCGACGCGATTGACCTGGACGTTCAATGTACCCGCGGACTCATCGACAGTCGCCGTTACCGCGGCTACTTCCAACATGCCGGCCAGCACATCCGTGTCGGTGATGCTCACCGTGGAAACCGTGGTTGCACCGAGCGTAGCGCCGCTGGCGTTGCTCAGTGTCACGGTGAAGGATTCCGTCGCTTCCGGCACCGCATCATCGAGAATGGGCACGGTGATGGTCTTGGGTGCTACGTCGCCATTCGCCCAGTTCAAGGTGCCGTTGGTCGTGGTGTAGTCCGATGCTGCCGTTGCCGTGCCGGGCGTCGTCGCGTAATCGACACTGGCCGCTCCATCGCTGCCGCCGGTGCGGTTGACCAGAAGATTGATGGTGCCGGCTTCTTCGGCAACCGTGTCAGCTGCCAGTGCAAATTGCACCGTACCCGTGGCACCTTCAACCGAGCCGATGTCGATCCGTCCTCCGGCTACGCGTGGGCTACCGCGCTGATCGCTGGCAGGTGGCGGAGCGAATGCGGCATCTCCGGCATTGATCGCGGGGCTGGTGGCACCCGGCAAATGCGTCAACGTGGTGCCGCCATTATTGGCCAGGGCGCCCAGCTGGGGATCCAGATTGAGCACATTGCCGCCGTTGTTGGTGATGACCGCGGTGCCCGGTGCCTCGATCAGGCTGTTAGCCACCAGAAAGGTGCCCGTGCCGCCGGCATCCGCGTTGCTGGCCGCGGTGTTGTCGCCGAGCAACGTATGCACAACCGTCACGTCACCCGATTTGTTGAACAGGCCGCCGCCTGTGCCCGTGGCGGAGTTGGCCGCGATGGTAGAGTGGCGGAATTCAGACGCCGCGGAATTGGTATACAGATACACGCCGCCACCATCGCCCGCGGTCGCCTGATTGCCAGAAACGGTGGAGCTCTCCATCAGGAACGGCATGTCGACGCCGTAAAGAAAGAGCCCGCCGCCCTCCGCAGCCGAATTGCCGGACAGCGTGCTCGATGTGATTAGCAGCTCCCCGGCATCGAAACTGTACAAATAGACGCCGCCACCGATAGTGACGGCACTGTTGCCACTGATCGCCGAATTGGCGATGGTGACGTCATCGTCGGGATCGTAGAGATAAATGCCGCCGCCAGCGCCGACCGCGGTGTTTCCGCTGATCGTTGTATTGCTGATGAGCGCCGGGCCACCGGTATCCTCGATGTAGATACCGCCACCGTCTCCGCCCGAGGTGTTGCCGCTGATCGTGCAGTTCTGAATCGTCAGGTTCATATTGAACCCATCGGCCCACAGGCCACCGCCATTCCCGGTTGCGGCATTGCCGCTGATGGTCACGCCATCCAGCGTCAGGGTTTCATCAAAATTGATGACACCCGCACCCTGGGCAGCATTGCCGCCGGTGATGGTCATTGCCGAGAGCTGTACATCGATGGTCGCAGTCGGGTTGTCCAGATAGAAGACACGCGAGGCGTTGTTGCCGCTGACGCTCAGATTGGCCGCGCCAGGGCCGGCGATCACCAGCGAATCGGTGATTGCCAACTGCCCTGTCGTCAGGGTGATGGTGCCCGTCAGGCCCGCCTGGAAGGTGATGTCATCGGCACCGGCTGCCGCATTCGCGTCAGCTATGGCCTGGCGCAGACTGCCGGCTCCAGCGTCCGCGAGGGTAGTGACATTGAACGTGGCCGCGTCAACGGCTGCGCCCGTCAACAATCCAGCGCCCGCGACTGCGGCTCCGGCAAGGCTCAGTGTGTTTTGTGACGACGCTGCCGCAGTGCGGCCAGCATCATGGCGTTTCGGAGTTGATTCACTCACGTTGGGCTCCCCTGGGCGGCGTTCGAATATCGTAACTTGTGAGAGTCTACCGTATATTGCCACATTTTCGACATTATTCGTGATCCAGTTAACGATCTGGTTTGAAATTCTGATAGATGAAGGTGATCCCGCGCTGACAGGTGTAGCGTCCAGCGCGCGTGGAGCATGGCGAATTGCTGACGGCATTGCGATGCACAGTGCGCTGTCCAAAAATACACCACGCCACGATCGTTTCCTTGTTCCCACCGACTTGGATTAATGCCCTTCGATCCAACCGCCCGATGCGGTAACCCGCTTGTCCGGTGGTGTGGGAGGGCTGATGGGCGCAATCCCATCAGCCCGACCCGATCCACATTGCACGGTCCGGTTTTCGCATCGGGTCGCCGCCAGATTTCAAACGCATGGGACTTTCTCCTCAGAGTGTGGGTTCTGAATAGGAGCGCCGAAAAGCTGCAAGATTCGACAGGTGGCAGTCGCTTGCCTGAGCGCGCGCGCAGGCGGATAGTGACGTCTGCCCATCTGGCCGGGGCCTGCGCCGCATTGCCGCGCGCAGGGAGCCAGATGCATGCCGATACCAATCGTCCACGGGGAGTCCTATGCAAAACCATTCGCAGTTGGGAATTCGATTCTGTTTGCTCGTCGTCGTGGCGTTGCAAAGCGGTATGAGCATGGCGCAGCAAGCCGAGCAGGCGCCCGTGTTCAGTCCGCCACCGCTGTTACCGGCACAAGGGGCGGCCATGCAGGCCAAGCGCGCTGGCGGCATGGCCGAATCGGTTCGGGCTGGAACCAATCTGCTCTCTCTCGGCGCCGAGCGCGACGCCATTCGCGAGGGACGTCAAGAGCAATACATCCTGCCGATCAAGTACACCGTGGGCAAGATATTCAACCCGGCGACGGGCAAGTTGGATACGGTGCGGCTGCGCTCCTACGGGGATCGTTTCGTCGCACCCACGATCAATATGGCGCCCGGTCAGACCGTGCGCATCGGCTTGCAGAATCAACTACCGGCCGAGCCCAATTGCGGCGTCGGTCAGGATGTCAATGTCCCGCATTGCTTCAACACCACCAATCTGCACTCGCATGGTCTGTGGGTATCGCCTACGGGAAATAGCGACAATGTGTTGTTGTCGCTGTATCCAGGCGTGAGTTTCGAGTACGAGTACAACGTGCCCGATGACCACCCCGCAGGTACCTTCTGGTATCACCCGCATCGCCACGGCTCCACGTCCATGCAGGTCGGCAGCGGCATGGCGGGCATGTTGATCATTCGCGGTGATCGTCTGCCCAAGGCCGACGGCAGCAATGGCGATCTGGATGTTCTGCTCAAGCCCTTTGCGCCGCGCAACCGCGATGACTACAGCGAGGAAATGCTGATCCAACAAATTCCCTATGCCTGCTTTGACGACGCCGGCAACATCGAAGTGGACCCGATCAGCAAGCGCTGGGTCTGCAAGGACGGCCAAGTGGCCAAGATCGAGGATTTCAAGAAACAGATGACCGGTGGCGTGTGGGCTGCATCGGGCCGCTACACCTCGATCAATGGCTATGTTCGTCCCACCTTGCCGATGACGCCCGGCCGTTTGTATCGCTGGCGCTTTGTCCACGCGGGCGTGCGTGAAAGCATCTTGTTGCGCATCAGAAAGATTGACGATGTATCCAAGCTTCAGGCCACCGCCGGCAGCTCGGAAGAGCGTGCCGCAGAAGTGGCCAAAGCCTGCACCGGCACCGAGGTCAGCCTGTTTGAAGTGGCAGCCGATGGCCTCACGCGTTCGGATATCTACCCCAAGAACACGCTCTATCTGCAGTCCGGCTATCGCAGCGATGTCGTCTTCAGTCTTCCGGAAACCGGGTCGTACTGCGTCTTCGATGACGGCGCCACGGCCGTCGGCTCGATCTCGGCAGCCCCCGAAAACCCCAAGGTGCTGGCCATCATTCAGGCCAATGGCGGAAGGCCAGTGGCCGATCAGAAGGCCTTCATGCAGTCCGAACTGTTAAGATCAGCCGGATCGTTTCCGAACGATGTGCGTGACGAGATCATTCGCGATGTCCGCAACATGCGACTCACACGCTTTGTTCCGCATCGAAGCATCGACAAAGCCGAGATCGACCGTTCCGGTCTCGCCGAAATTTCCATCGATTTCAAGATCGATGGCAACAGGTTCATGGTCAACGGCGAACCCTTCAAACCCGACCGCATGGACCAGACCCTGATCCTGCACAAGGCCCAGGCCTGGCGCCTGACCGCATCCACCGGATCGCATCCGCACCACATCCACGTCAATCCCTTTCAGATCGTCAGCATCCGCAAGAAAGGTGCTGATGGAAAACCCACCGGACCCGAAATCACCGATGGCCAATACGCCGGCATGCTCAACACCTGGAAAGACACCATCCTCGTCCAGTCCGACGTGGTCATCCAGACCTACACCCGCTACCAACGCTACATCGGCCAATTCGTCCTGCATTGCCACATCCTCGATCACGAAGACCAAGGCATGATGCAAAACGTCGAAGTGGTGCTGCCCGATGGCAAGGGTGGTGCGGCGGCGAAGGGGCATCACTGAGTATTTTCTGGGCCTGTCCCGCCGTTGTAGAGCGGGGCTTGCTCCGCTGCTTTTGACTCGTGATCCTGAAAACATACGGCGCAAGACCATTGCGCCGCATTCGATGCCCCGCACGGCGCAATGGTTCGGCACCCATGCGGCGCATTGGCCTTTGGTTGTTGCGCCTTACGGGCCTTGTTTAAATGCCAGACATTTGCAAAAGCCGAGGGAGAGATTGCACAAAGGCAATAGGCAAGACTTGACCCCTCACTCTGACCCCTCACTCGCGCGGTGCCCCGGATTGCGCTGTGCTTCATCCGGGCCACTGACTGATCATCAATACCTACCGCTGGAATTGGGGTGTCTCCGATCACGGGCCCGCTACAAAACCGAGCGGAGTGAATTGAACTTCGGGAATCGCATCCATGGTAGACGATCCAACAATCGCCCTTGCAACAGAAATCGCAAACCAGCAACTCAGCTGGCACTACCACGCCATCTGGGGCCTCCTTTTGCTCATCAGCAGCGCGGTGGGCTCTTATCTCGGATATTTCTTCGGCAAGACCGGAGAGCTAAAGGCGATTCAGTCCAGGCAGGAGCAAATTCTGTCCCACCTCGATGCATCAACCAAGGTCGAAATCGGATTGCAACTGAAGAAAGAGCAGCTGTTGAAACTTCGGATCGCCATCGCGAAGCAGCTGAATGCGGTTCATGACATTGCTAACTCCGCAGTCCCGGTTTCGTCGATCGCCACGATATTTGCCGCAAGTGCGATCGAGGTTCAGGCGACACGCATTGTGGCGTCCCCCCGTTCAGTAGCAAGTTGTTTTAAATTCAGCCAACACTTCGCTCACAGGATTGTGCCCTTGATGCTCCAGCGCCGAGAGTTTGACGACCTGCTTGAGCGACAAGATCAGGATGAACTGGAGCCAGGTGATGCGGAGAGAATTCGCTTTCTCTCCTCCGAGTTGCTCAGTGAAGCATTCCGAATCATCGTCGATCTCGACCCATCGCTGATCGATTTGGAGCAGTCGTTGCGCGATGACCTTGGCTTCAACGACGCGGATGCATTTGCCTCGGCGGCGAGGTTGGACGGTGAAAGCTTATTGGCATTGGGTGCACTCGTTCAATCGTCACTGGAAGCGCAGGTCCGCGAGCCGCGTTGAACCCGGCAAGCGCCGCACCCGCGGCGAGGCACCGGCCATGCCCAGAGTGGGCGATTTCGACTTCGATCCGCCCCGGCCGCTTGACGTACTGTGTGTTCCCGAATTTGGCGAATGACCCAGGGTCATGGTCGCCTGTGACACATATGTGCTACATTGCCGCAGAGCGCATCAGCCGGGGAGACCTGCATGAGCACTACCACCATCCGCCTGCCGGACGCGCTGAAAGCCCGTATCGCCAAGGCGGCGAAGCGTGGTGGTACGACGGCGCATAATTTCATCCTGGAGGCGATCGCTGAAAAGGCCGATCAGGCCGAGCGGCAGGCGGAGTTTGACGCACAAGCCGAGCAGCGCTACGCCGGCATCGTTGCGTCTGGCAAGACGATCCCGTGGGCGGACATGCGCCACTACCTTGAACAGCGCATCGCAGGTAAGGCAGCTCGACGGCCCGCAGCCCGCAAGCTGGCGAGGTAGCGTGGCGCGTATCGAGTTGGCCGTGGAGGTGGGCGAGGACTTCGAGCGGATACTCGCGCATCTGCAGTCCCATGAAGCTGCGCATGCAGCGGCCCGTTTGTACGAGGTCATTGCGGCGGTCGACGTGCTTCAGACCAATCCGCTGATCGGACGCCCGGCGAGCAACGACAAGCGGGCGTTAGAGATCGGCCGCGGTGCGCACGGCTATGTGGCGCTGTACCGGTACGTGGTCGAGGTCGACACGGTGTTCGTGCTTACGGTGCGCGCGCAGCGCGAAGCAGGGTTAGTACGCGCTTCATCCGGGCTACTTTCTAATTGATTCCCTGAACAGGCGAGCCGCCAAATCCAAAATTAACTTGCATTTCCGGGCGGGAACTGTATTTCAATTTTGCATGGCTAAGCGAACTCCTCCGACCCATCCCCGCGTTCAGCGACAAATCGAGGCGTTGGGTCAGCGGCTGCGCGCTGCGCGGATGCGTCGCTCGATGACCCAGGAGGTGATGGCGGAGCGCGTGGGGGTCAGTGTGCCGACCATTGCCAAACTGGAAAATGGCGAGCCCTCGACCAGCTTGGCCACCGTTCTGCGCTTGCTGACCGTGCTCGGGCTGACCGACGATATCGACTTGATTGCCGCTCAGGACACCCTCGGCCGCACATTGCAGGACAACGCGCTTCGGCGCCGCAATGCCGCGCCGCGCGCGCTCAACAGTTCAGCGTCGCGGCTGACGTCCACTGCGCACACGTTGCCGGCACCTGCAGCGATTCCTGCACCCTCATTGCCGCCGGCACCAGCACCGCTACGACCGCGGAAGCGCAAGCCGTGAACATTCTGGAAGTCTGTATCGGCGACGCGCCCCTGGATCTACCGATCGCTACAGCCTTCTTGCGGCACAGCCAGCCAACGGACAGGGCTCGGGCGGGACGCGGGTGGGTGCGCGGTTCTGCGGTAAGTATGTAACCACTTGCATATTATTCAGGTACTTGTATGCTATGCGCCATGAAGGCCCTGCACTGGATTGGCACTTCACTCACCGACCTTTGCCGCTTTCCGGTCAGCGCCCGAACCGAAGCCGGTACGGACCTGCGCTTGGTGCAACAGGGCGTCGATCCACGTGATTGGAAGCCCATGCCCGACATCGGCGCAGGTGTGCGCGAAGTGCGGGTCCGCACTCGGGATGGCGCCTTCCGGGTCTTCTACGTCGTGGAGAGCGCCACCGACGTATACGTGTTGCATGCGTTCCAGAAGAAGACGCAACGCACATCGGCCCAGGACATCTCCAAGGGCAGCGTGCGGTACAAACTGATTCCATGACAACGAGGTATCCCATGCGCACCCCAGCCAGAGAAAAGAAGATCACGCCGTCGAGCGGCAACGTGTTCACCGACCTGGGCTTCGATGAGGCCGAGGCCCAAGTGCTGGCGTTGCGCGCCGATCTGATGGCTCAATTGGATCAGCAGATCAAGACGCGCAAGATGACCCAAGTGAAGGCAGCAAAGTTGCTGGGTGTCAGCCAAGGACGCGTCTCTGACCTTACGCGCGGAAAAGTTGAGAAGTTCAGCCTGGATACGCTGGTACAATTCGCGGCTCGGTTGGGCAAACCGGCGAAGATTGAGTTGGCGACCTTATAATCGGCTCTCGGCCGGTTCTTCGCCGTGTTCGAGTTTCTGCAGCAGCGCCCCAAGCTCGCGATGGCGTTGCAGAAACCCAGCTCTGGTTTCCGCATCCCAAGCTGAGACATCCAAGTACCGCGCAATAATATCGCGCTGCTGTTGCCAAATCGTCCGCTGTTCGGCGGCGCTCTTGATCTGGCCTGCGGCGCTGTAGTGATGCCTGGTGTCATCGTGGAACACGCGGCGGTGACAGGCGATGTCGGGATAGAGCAGGGCTTTGAATCGGGCGAAGAAGCGAAACTCCAAATCCCAGTCCTCATCCAGACGCAGGCGCTCGTTGAAGGGATGCGCACCGAGCATGCGCAGTGCATCCAGGCGAAACACCATGGCGCTCATGCAACAGGTGGGACCGAGCTTCATGATCGGCAGGGACCAATCGAAATAGCGCGGTTGCTGGTCGACAAACGGAATCTGCCGCTGTGCAAAAGTATCCGCCGAACGCAGTGTCCCTTCGACCAAGGAGCTGGCATTGCCGGCGAGCAGGGCGGCTTCTGGGAAGCGCTTGAAGAGATCAAGCTCGCGTTCGATCTTGTGTTCGAGCCAGATGTCGTCGGAGTCGAGGAACGCAATCCACTCGCCCTTGGCGGCCGCGATGCCGCGATTGCGTGCTGCGGCCGGGCCCTGGTTCGCCTGTTGCAAGGCGTGCACCTCGGGAAAACGCTGCGCCAACATTTTGCAACTATCGTCGTCGGATCCATCGTCGACAACGATGATCTCGATGTCTGCGTACCTTTGACGCAGAACGCTGTCGATGGCTTCCACCAGCTTCTCGCGGCGATTGAAAGTAGGAATGACCACCGAATATTTCATGGCGACGCGGGCTGGTGCCCGGCCCAGAGCAGGCGATGGCCGAGCGCAAATTCGGGCTCGACACCGAGGTCATCGATGCCAGCCTGATACTTCAGCAAGAACTCGGCATTGAGTTTTTCCACGGCCAGACGCATGGGTGATTGAAAGCCGCTGTCCGGATGTGCAGTCAGTGCGTTGGCGTGCTTGCGGCGCCAGTACAGAAATTGCTCGATGACCACTTGCTTGAATCCGGCAGCGCGAACGCGATTGGAAAAATCGGTATCTGCACTGGTGCGCCAGGGCCGAAACGCGCGCAGTCGCTCCCACACCGCCCGGCGCATCACAAACTGTCCTTCCCAACCGATTCGACAATGACCGTCAGCGTCTTCCAGTCCATTGCGTTTTGAGTACACCGGGATGCGATTCAAATCGGCGTCGGTATAGATGCTCCAGGTGAGGGTCATGTCGGCGCCACTCTCAATGGCCTGTATCTGCGTCAACAGGTAATCCGGACACATGAGATCGTCCGCATCGAAACGGCAGATCAGCTCACCCCGGGCATACTGAATCAGGGTGTTGAACATCAAATAGGTACCCTGATTGCTGGGTGCATACACGACTTCCAGCGCGTCGTGGCGCAGCGATCGGACTGCGTTCAAAGTGGCTTCGCAACCATCGATGCCCAGCAGCACCTGCAGGCGCCAACCAGGGGGCAGCCGTTGCGCGAACACGGCTTCCAGGCATCCAGTGATCCAGGCCGGTGCCTGATAGGCAGCGATCAGCACGGAAACCGTGCTCATGCCCGACTCTGCAATCGGCTCGCGGCGCGTTGAACGAATCGCTCGGCGCCGCGCGCGAGAAACGCCCTGATCTCGGGCGTCTGGCGCCTGGGGTCGGAGTACGGTGTCAGATTCAGGTCGATGATGTAGTGCCTTTGCCCATCGTGTACCAGGTCCAGGCAGAAGTAGGCCAGCGGATAGTGCGCGATGAATCGCTTCAGCACGCCTTGCAGGTCTCGGGGCAAGGCAGTCTTCCGACTGCGCAGCTGACTGCGCGTCAGCAGATGGTGCGGTTCGTCGCGACGCCCCAAAAGCTTCTTGATCAGCTGTGGTGCACGACCTTCCACCACGACGATGGCGTCGCCGAATCCATAGACCCGATAAAAACTGTCCTCGGGATTGGCGATGTAGCGCTCAATGACGATGCTGGGGTCGGACCAGTAGGCCTGCGGCACATTGCAGCGCATGGCGGCAAAGTACTCATCCCATCCTTGGATCGGGCAGGGCGGCGCAGGCAGGAAAATCCGGCGCAGTGATCGCGTCATGCACTGTTCGATCATTCCGCCAAAATTCAAGTTGGTCTTGAGGAACAGCATCTCCTCGGCTGGACCGCTACGACCTGCCTTGAGTGAGCCGAGTCCGGCGTGCTTCAGCATCCGGTGCAGGTTGCGCTTGGTAATATCCTGAACTTCGGTGTTGAGCACTACCAGCCCACGTCGCTGCAGCATCGCCACCATCTGTCGGCGCCGCTGTGGGAACAGATCGGCGCGCGACAGATTGATCTGGAACAGCACAGCACGAATGTTCGGCCCGAGATGTCGAATGATGTGCTGGAAGTCGTCGGTGTAGCGCGCTTGAATCTGGCAGGATGGATCGACCAGATGGGAGATGTAAAAATCCTCCCATGCCTGCCAGTGATAGACCAGGATGCTGTCGAGCAAGCGCACGCGCATACGCAGATCTCTAGCCGGCGCTGGCCTGAATCTCCTTGACGCTGTCCCAGAAGTTGGGCGCCTTAACTGCCTCAGGCAGTTCGCCCGGTTGCAGCGCGCGATCCATGACGGTGACGCTGTAGCTCTCCATCAGCGGGTAATTCCAGATCTTCGCCGAGAGATTGACCTTGAACACATCGAACACCGCCTTGTCGGCATCAGTGGTGTCGGGTTTGCCCAGGCGATCCATCAGTAGATAGAAATTCCAGGGCACAAAATCGGAGCGCAGGGCGACGTGCGCGGTTTTCTCGCCATCGCTGACCCACCATTCGTACTTCATGGTGCTGTTGCATTTCATGCCGCAGTCCTTGTCCTTGACCACGGTAAAGCGATTCTTTTCGACCGCACGCGTCACGTAATTCACCGCGTCGCGAACGCCGCCGCCAGGATGCGCCGTGACCACGGTCATCTGGTCGCGGTTCCAGAGTGCATCGCGTGAGAGCGCGGCGGCGGCCACCTGCATGGCGCGGTAGGCCACGGCCGTGCCCCACCATAACGAGCCAGCGTGTTCGCTCATCGCGCCGTCGTAGTCAAGCTCGATGAGCTTGCCCTGTTCCATGACGCGGATCGAGGTGCCGGAATGGGGCTGCTGTGAATTGTTGGTCTTGCTTACTGCATGGATCATGATGGTCGGTCTCCTTGCTGGCTGTGCTGAGAAACATCGTTGAGCGCGCTCGCAAGCTTCGCTCGTTCAATCGTGTTGGTTTGATTCGGTCAACCCTGCTTGGCTACGCCTTATCCGAATGCTGGTTGCATCGTCGTCGACACACGTGGGGCTCCAGCATCAGCAAATGCGTGGCAGCTGTTCGCCGATCAGCATGTCGACGATGCGGCGCCCGCCAAAAACTGTTTGCATCGACACCCGCCCAGGACGACCGTTGGTAATGCGACCGATCAACGCGGATTCGCTCCCCAGTGGGTGCGCGCGCATCGCCCTCAGCGCCGCCTGCTCTTCGTTCTGCGGCACGATGCAAACGATCTTTCCTTCATTGGCGAGATAGAGCGGGTCCAGCCCAAGGATTTCGCAGAAGCCTTTTACTTCCTCGCGCAGCGGCGTCTGCGCCTCCACGATATCGATACCCACCTTTGACGCCGTTGCGATCTCGTTGAGCACGGTGGCCTGGCCACCGCGCGTGGCGTCACGAATGAAGCGTGTGCCCGGTGCCGCACGCAGCAGGTCGTCGATCAGCCCGTGCAAGGCCGCGCAGTCGCTGGCAATCGGTGTCGTCAGGGCCATATCGCCGCGCGCATTGAGGATGGTGGCGCCGTGATCGCCGAGCATGCCGTTGACCAGGACCGCATCACCGATCTGGGCCGAAGACACACGCAGGTTGAGTCCTTCGCGGATCACCCCGATGCCCGTGGTGTTGATGAACAGGCGGTCGCAGGCGCCGCGGCCGACGACCTTGGTGTCGCCGGTGACGATGGCAACGCCTGCGGCTTTCGCCGTCTCGGCCATAGACCACACCATCCGGCGCAGCAACTCGACATCAAGCCCTTCTTCGATGATGACCGCGCAGCTCAGATACAACGGCCGCGCGCCGCCGACTGCCAGGTCATTGATGGTGCCGCAGACGGCGAGCTTGCCGATATCACCGCCCGGAAATTCGAGCGGGCTGACCACATAGGAATCGGTGGTGAAGGCGAGGCGGTCACCGTGGCGCATCAGCGCAGACAGATTCATCCGCGCCTGGTCTTCCATGGTGTCGAGCAGGGCATTGTCGAAGGCGCCGATGAAGATGTTGTCGATCAGGTCATGCATGGCCTTGCCACCACCGCCATGGGCAAGCGTGACATTGGCGGCACTCAGTCTGGCGCGGGCCCGCTTTTCGATCTTGATTTCTGGTTCGATGACACTTTCGATGACACTCATGCGCCTGCCTCCTCAAGGCCTGCCTCGACACGACGGCTGCGAATTTTTTCGATGTCGCCGAAGCGGAAGTAGGCGGCGCAGGCGCCCTCGGAGGAGACCATCAGTGCACCCATCGGTGTTTCTGGCGTGCATCCCTTGCCATACACGCGGCAGGCCCAGGGCTTGATGATGCCCTTGAGCACTTCGCCGCATTGGCAGGCCTTGGGATCGGCGATCATCACCGCTGGCACGGTGAATTTACGCTCGGCGTCATAGGCGGCATAGGCCTCACGGACGCGCACGCCGGAATGATCGATCGAACCCAGGCCGCGCCACTCGAAGAACTCGCGCAGTTCGAACACTTTGCCGATCGCGTCCAGTGCCACCGCATTGCCGTCCTCGGGCACGATGCGGCGGTACTGGTTTTCCACTTCGGAGCGCCCCTCGTCGATTTGCTTGAGCACCATCCAGATGCCGTGCAAAATATCCAGGGGCTCGAATCCGGAAACCACGATCGGCCGCTGGTAGTGCTTGGCGATGAACTGGTACGGTTCGTTGCCGATCACCATGCTGACGTGACCCGGTCCGAGGAACCCATCGATCTGAAAATCAGGCGAATCCAGAATCGCCTTGACCGTTGGGATGATGGTGATGTGGTTGCAGAACAGGGAGAAATTTTTGATCCCTTCGGCCTCGGCGCGCAGCACCGTCAATGCCGTGCTCGGCATGGTGGTTTCAAAGCCGAGACCAAAAAACACCACTTCCTTGTCGGGATTGGCCTTGGCCAGCTGCAGCGCATCCAGGGGTGAGTAGACCATGCGCACATCGGCGCCCTCGGCCTTGGCGGTGAGCAGGCTCTTCTTGGAGCCAGGTACGCGCATCGCGTCACCAAACGTGGTCATGATGACATTGGGCCGTTCGGCAATGGCGATGCAATCGTCAATGCGCCCCATCGGCAGGACACAGACCGGACAGCCTGGCCCGTGCACCAGCTCGATTTCATCGGGCAGCATGGTTTCGATTCCGTAGCGGAAGATGGCGTGTGTGTGCCCGCCACAGACTTCCATGATGTAGAGCGGACGATTCATCCTTGGCCGGATGCGCGCGACCATTTGCCTGATTTCAACGAGCAGGGATTGCGCCTTGGCCGGATCGCGAAACTCATCGACGAATTTCATGGGATTTCCTTGTGCTTTAGGGTGTCGCTGAACAAGTTCGGAGCCGCGATAGCCCTCTGAGTCAGGGGGCGAAAAACCGCAGGTTTTGGCCAGCTACGCTGTTGAAAACAGGGGTATGGCAAGCGCTAAGCAGTGGAGCGAAGTCGAAGTGGTGACTTATTTAGAGCTTCCTTTATTTGAGTTCGGATTCACTTGCGGCGAGGGCCTCGGCCTTGCCTATCGACAGATTGCCGCGATCGTCGGCGAGCAGGGTATGCACCAGGTCCCAGAGCATGTGATAGATCAAAACGTGACATTCCTGGATGCGATGGATACTCCCGGACCCGACCACCAGGCAGTGATCCAGACCCATGGTCGCCATCTCGCCGCCACTCATTCCGGTCAGGCCAATGGTCACCAGTCCCATTTCCTTTGCTTTGCGAAAGGCCTTGACCAGATTTTCCGAGCCGCCGCTGGTGGACAATCCGATCAGACCGTCTCCGGCTCGGCCTTGCGCGATGATCTGACGAACGAAGACATGCGCGTAGCCGACATCATTGGCCACCGCGGTCAGCATGGTGCGATCCGCAGTCAGATCCACGGCCGTCAACGCCGGGCGACCGGCGGTCACCGGATGCAGAAACTCCACCGCGACATGCGCCGCATCGCAGCTCGATCCGCCATTGCCCATGGTGTAGAGCCGGCCACCCGTGCGATACACCTGTGCAATGGCGCCCGCAGTAGAAACAATCGCCTGCGCATGCTGGGCGCAAAACTGCGCGATGACCTCTTGATGCGACGCGACTTTCTGCCGCACCGATTCCAGCAGCGCCTTGTTCATCAGCTCCGGGTCCTGCTTGCGGTCATGCAGGAAGGGATACAGCTTGCTCAGCACTTCTTTGTTTTCCGCGTTAGACATTTTCGACCTGGGCTTTCTGGGTGGCGTGACCTGTCGCCTGCATGGCGGCGAGCTCCTCGTCGATTTCTCCCAGCTCAGTTAGGACCTTGAGTGTGGCCTCGGCCTCCGCCTCGTTGATGCGGCTCATGGCAAATCCAACATGGATGAGCACCCAATCGCCGATACAGGCATCGAGGGGGTGCTCATCGCTGACAATGCAGGCCAGACTGATCTCTCGAAAGACGCCAGCTACGCTGGCGCGCGCGAGATTGCGTTCTCGATCGGTGATCTCGACGACTTGACCTGGGATGCCTAGACACATGGTGCGCTCCGTTCTGGTTGGGCTTCGGTGGGCCGGCCTTGGGCCGACAGGTGACGTGCTGCGGTGATGGCTGCTTGACCCAGTGCGATGCCGCCGTCATTGGCTGGCACTTTTTCGTGGGTCAAGACCTTGAGTCCCAATGCGCCAAGGCCCGAAAGCAAGGCCTCCAGCAGGATGGCGTTCTGCAGGCAGCCGCCCGACAGAGCGATCACCTCGGGCGTGGAAGATGGGCCAGCGTCCAGCGCCATGCAGTCGCGGGTCGCGCGCCTGGCTTCGTTGCGCAACGCATCCGCCACCAGGGCGACCAGGGACTGCGCCAGGCCACGGTGAAAGCGCGCCGCCATGGTCGACTGCGAAACGCCACGCGCCAGGTCGAGCAAGAGCGCGCGCCACATCGGTCCGGCATCGAGTCGAGCGATCCGTCCGTCCGCCGCTGCGACAATGCCGAACGCGTAGTCGTCTGGATCGGACTGGTGAATTCCGGAACCGCGCGCTGCCGCAGCCTCCAGAGCCATCGCGCCCTGTCCTTCGTAGGCGGCCTGGTCAAAGCACAGTTCCATGGCGCCGGCGACGGCGTCGAACAGTCGACCGCAGGAAGAGGCCAAGGGACAGTTCAGCTGCGCCGCCAACATGCGATTCATCGCGTCCAATGGTTTTTTCTGCAGCCGACGATGCAGCTCCAGCGCGCCGAATTGTTCGACAAATTCACTCCATGGCATCACGGCCAGCAGATGCGCATAGGTGCTGCGCCAGGGCTCGACGATGGCGCGCATGCCGCCGAGCATCGGTACCGCGCTCAAGGAGGCAAGGCGGTGCGCGCCACGATAATCACCGAGCAGCAATTCGCCGCCCCAGAAGCTGCCGTCATCGCCCATGCCGAGGCCATCCAGAATGAGACCTAGCACCGGAGGCGCATCTAGCGGCACAGCGTTCTCTGCCATGCAGCTGGCCAGATGGGCGTGATGATGCTGGATGCGCTCGACCGGCAGGCACGCGGCATCGGCGCTTTCCAGACCCAGCTTGGTAGAGAGGTACTCGGGATGCAGATCGATGGCGAGCAGGCGCGGTCGATGATCGTAGGTCTGCGCATACAGTCCGAGATTTTTCTGGTAATCCTCGAAGGTCGCGAGATCTTCCAGATCACCCTGGTGCTGGGACAGCACTGCGGCGCCGTCCTTCACCAGGCAAAAAGTGGATTTCAGTTCAGCACCGAAAGCCAGAATCTCCGGCGCGCTTTCAAATCCTGACGGCAGGCTGAGTGCGGCCGGCGCGTAGCCACGTGCTCGACGCAGCAGGCGAGGGCGTCCAGCGGAAAAACGCAGCACCGAATCATCGATGCGGTTGGCGATCTCGCGGTCGTGCATCAGTAAGAGATCGGCAATCTCGCGAAGTTTTTCGCGGGCTTCCTGATTGGCGATCACTTGCGGCTCGGAAGATAAATTTGCGCTGGTCATGACCACCGGGCGATCGAGCCCTTCCATCAGCAGCACATGCAAGGGCGTATAGGGAAGCATGAAGCCCAGCAGGTCGAGATCGGGCGCAATCGCCGCCGGCAGCTGCTCGTCGCGATCCGCTTGCAGCACGACGATGGGCGCCTCGGGACTGCGCAGAAGTTCAGCCGCCTGCACAGAAACGCTGCAGTAGCGTTCGATCATGGCGATGTCTCGTGCCATCAGCGCGAAGGGCTTGGCATAGCGGCGCTTGCGTTCGCGTAGCCGTGCGACGGCCTCTGCATTTCCGGCATCGCAGGCAAGATGGAACCCGCCCAGGCCGCGCAGGGCCAGAATGCGACCGGCTCGGATAGCTGCTGCTGCCTGCGCGATGCAGTCGGCTGCCGGCTGGATATCGCCTCCCGCAAAGGTCGGCGAGGCGGCGCCCTCGCAAGTTTCAATCCAGAGGCGGGGTCCGCAGGCAGGGCAGGCGATAGGCTGCGCATGAAATCGACGATCGGCCGGATCGGAAAATTCAGCGCTGCAAACCGGGCACATCGGGAAGCTGGCCATCGTGGTGCGTGCGCGGTCGTAGGGCACGCTGTGCACAATCGAAAAACGCGGGCCGCAATGGGTGCAATTGGTGAAGGCGTAGCCGTGCCGGCGGTTAGAACTGCTGAGGATTTCCTCGCGACAATGACGGCAGATGGCGGCGTCGGCAGCGATGCGTGTCTGGTTCTCGCCGTCGACGCTTTCCACGATCCGAAATTCGGAAAACGACGGCGCCAGGCTCAAGGGCGATTGCTGCATCGACTCGATGCGCGCGAGCACCGGCGCTTCACTGCGGATGCGATGCATCAGCCGCTGGATGGCTTCAGCGCTGCCCACGGTGCGAATCAGTACGCCCTTGCCATCATTGAGCACTTCGCCCAGCAGCCCTTCCTCGCGAGCCAGTCGCCATACCGTGGGACGGAAGCCCACGCCCTGTACCGTGCCGGAGATTCGAATCTCCGAAGCGCTGGCCTGGGGCGTTGACATGACCGCGGACATGCTTCAGGGACCCGTTGTCGCGATGGTGCACTCGATCGACTGCCCATCCTTCATGTGCAGATGCGCGGCACAGGGCATGCAGGGATCGAAGCTTTGGATCGCGCGCACGATGTCGATGCCACTGAGCGCATCCTGTGGGCCGGTGCGGGTCTCCAGAATCGGTGTGTTCATGACCGCGCGTTCGATCGCACCCAGCTCGCCCCAAGGGGACCGGGGCCCGGCATTGATGCGTGAGGGCACGGCAATCTGATAATTGGCAAATGCGCCATCGCGTACGACGGCCCAGTGCGCCAGAAAGCCGCGGCCCGCGCCACAAAAGCCGGCGCCCATGGTCTGGCCGCTGGTCGGAATCTCGAATGATTCGACCAGGGTGGACGCGCCAGCACGCAATAGGCGCCGCGCGCGTTCGGCGTTTTCTTTGAGGACCAACAGATTGAAAGCCACCGCGTAGGCGCGTGCGCGATTGCGCTCGAACGCATTCCAAACGGCGGGGGGACGCCATTCGATATCGATCGCCGCCAGCTGATCTGCGGGCAGGTGCATCAGCAGACTGCGCCCTGTTGAATGAAAATGCGCGCTCTTCGGCAGGCATCCACCCAAGGCCGAGAGATAAATTCGCGCATAGGCGCCGACTTCGAAGACGCGCCGCCGCCAGGTCATGGTGGAAGCCCAGGTATAGGGCGCGGGGCTGGCGAGTTTGGCCGCATTCGCGGAGAAGTCCCGGTTCCACGGGTGCTGCGGACTTAGTGCATTTCCCAGAGGGTCCGAGTCGAATCGAACCGGGTTCGTTGCGCGCTCGTAATAGGAGCGATCAACGAATTCCTCCAGTCCGCAATTGAGCTCGGTCAGTCGCGTCGTCACCAATTTGCCGTCCACAATGGCACCAGGCGTGGACCAACGCTTCAGACCCCAGTCGTCACAATGCGCATAGCTCGCGTCATAGGCTTCGTCATGGTCCCACTGACCGAAGTCGACCATGGTGGCAGGGGATTCGCCGACCTTGGCGTAGGCAGGATTTGCCTCGTACAGAAAATCAAAAATCTCGTCCCAGATGGCGACACAGCGCTTGGCGTAGTCACTGAACGGGCGCAGCTTTTCCAGGAACCGATCGAGTTGATCCTCGGTGGGCTTGAGTGTGACCCCGCCCGGCACGATGGACTCGGAATGCGGATACTTTCCGCCGATCGCGGCATAGGCTTCGCGCGCAGTGCGCACCATGGTCATCGCTTCCAGGTAGAGCTTGCCCCGGCCTTTGTCCAGGTCAGTCATGATCGCGCCGACACTGGCATAGCCATGCACCGACTGGCGCGCAGCAGGGCTGCGTTCCGCGCGCTGCCAGAGGGCTGGGTTGGTGCGCTGCAGGGTTTCTCGCGAGTAGTCCGGGCCGGAGAACACAAACAGCTGGAGCGGATTCTCGTCCAGATACTGGCAGCTGAGCAGCAGATTTCGGGTCACGATGCCGAGCGGTGGTGGGCGCAGGCCCAAGGCCATTTCCAGGCACTGGCTGGAGGCGGTGGCATGCACGCCACCGCAGATGCCCGAGGCCGTAGAGCTGACCAGGCCAGCGTCGCGTAATCCGCGTTTCACCAGAAGGGCTTCATAGCCGCGAAACGCCGTGGCTACTGACGCTACATCGCTGACGCGACCGGCGTGTTCATCGATAGCGCAATGTATTTCCAGGCGACCGCCAACACGCGTCAGGCCAGCAGATGGGTCGTTGTCGAGCGACTGATTACGCCGGCCAATCAGAGAGAGTATGGCGACGCCAGCGTCCGGATCGACCGCGGATTGCGGAGGAAATAATGATTGCGCGCTCATCTCTTCCCTTTGGAAACCGCTGAACAAGTCATCACCACGTCTCCGTTGCACCGCTTGGGGAAGGTAGGAACAAGGCGCCATTCGACTTCGCTACACAACTTATTGCCTGCCAGACCCCCGCTTTCAACAGCGGAGCTGGTCGTCTTTAAAAGCGGAGCTGGTCGCCCTTAACAGTGGAACTGGTCAATCTGCGGTTTTTCGCCCCCTGATTCAGCAGCTATCGCGGATTTGGACTTGTTCAGAAGTTCCCCTGCTCGGCCCTGGACGGTGATTTTCCGCTTGCCGAAATAATGACACTCCAAGCTTCGCGCACAGTATCAAAAGAGAATCACTGTAGTCCCCCAACTGATCCGCTCCTCAGAAACTTCCGGCCCGATGTTAGAGCAAAAATATCAACTGGGCGCAACAATTTTTTCATTGCGGTGAGCGGGTGGCCAGCAGGCTCTTGATCGGAATTTATTGTAGGCGAGCTGCATATTGTCTTTACGGTAGGACTGACGTAGATTGACGCGGCTTCGTCCCGACCGCCTGGAAGCGAATCGCCCCCGCTGGTATTCATTGGAGTGTTTCCATGGCCGCCTTGCATGAACTGTCTCATCGAATTCCGATCATCGATCCGGCCCGATACGGGAAAGCGTATGGCAGTGTGCCGCATGATCCGAGCGATCCGCGCTCCAGCGAGCCGCTGGTGCTGCTCGACACGGTGGGTGTCGCCTACTGGTCCTATCACGCACGCACCGATGGCGCGAACCCGCCCTATCATCGGCCGTTGCGCGGAAGTCGCCAGGACACCTGGTTGCGCGCCGGCGCCGCTGCGAGCCTGGCGCGGGTGAACGACAAGCTCGGTCCCTTTGGCTACGAGCTGCTGGTGCTCGATGGATATCGCTCGGTGGAGTGTCAGCAGGCGCTCTACGATTTCTACTTCGAACGGGGCCGTGCCTCACTGGAAACGCCGACGGAAGAAGCTTGCCATGCTTACGCCAACCAATTCGTTCGCAACACCAAGCGCTTCAGTCCGCATAACTCCGATGCCTGGCCTGCGCATTCGACCGGGGCCGCGGTGGATATCACCCTGCGCTCGCTCGTCACTGGCGAGCAGGTTGATATGGGTTCGAATTTCGAAGAGATGTCCGAAACCTCACACAACGACTACTTTGAGCGACAGCTGGACGCGGGGAACATAGAACCAAACGATCCGCGACTCTGGCATCGGCGTCTCGCGCATTGGGCATTGGAATCCGAAGACTGGGTGAATTCCCCCTGGGTATTCTGGCACTACGATCTGGGTAATCAGCTGTACGTACAAATTCGTCGGCACCTGGGTGCTTCCGCGCCGACCGCAGCCTGGTACGGCTATATCGAGGAGCCTCAACGTGACGCTTAATCGCTGCTCCTGATCCTTGGAACGTCTTTGTGGACGGCGGGTGGAGAGGGGCTTGCCCCGCTGCTCGTGTTCTTGATCTCGTTCGCGATATTGGCATCGAAGCCGAATCAGCGGGGCAAGCCCCGCTCAACAACGGCAAGGGCAAGTGCGAAGGCCGTAAGGTTCAGGCAGCAGGGCGAGCACGCCCGACGGTTCTACCGGTTAAGGCTCGACGCGACTCAGGAAAGCGTTTGACCGGTCGGCCGACCCAGATCACAGTTCAAGCACTCCGGTTCTCGGGCATCGGGCTCGAATCGATTTAAGCGGAAAGTCGTTGCAGCTTCTCCCAGTATTCCGTAGCGCGTCCCTGGCATCGCGCCTCTTGCGAGGCCAGTTCAATCAGGTACCGCCGTCGCTCGTCCTGCAAGGAATTCAGGAAGACACGAAGTTCCGATTCCTCGTGGTCGAATAGTCGATGAATGCAGCGCGCGGTGAACTCCATGTCCGCATGTCTGACCAGCTCGGCGAAGGCTTCGAACGAGGCGTGACGCGAATAGTTCAGTTCGTATTCGATTTGCGGATGCGCACGGCCCACCTCGGGAGGGACAGCGACCAGATACAGCCAGTGGATTCGTGCCACGCCAGCGGCTTGCATCGCCTGGCGCATAAAATGCTGCTGCGCTCCGGTGACATTGATGTCGTTCACGAACAGCGCCGATCGCCCTTGAAATTGCTCGGCTGCCAAAGGCCGCAGTCGATGATGCAGTCGGGAGCGCTCCTGCACTCGGGCTTCGAATCCGGCCTGCGAATACAGGCGCGAGGAATCGGTGGTCTCGAACTCGGCTGCATTTGGGGACAGTCGCAAATCTACCAACGCCGGCGCGGGCTCATCGCCCGTGCAAAGCAGATCACTCAATTCGCGTGCCAGTAAATTGGCAGCCCCCGGCAATACGAAACGAGGCGGACTGGAAATCACCCAGGGCTCAGTCGCTGCATTGCTTGCCAGTAAATCCCTTGCCGCATCGGCGAGTTTCGCTGCGCAATAACGAATGCTGGATCGCAGACCCAACTTTGCCGTTGGGTAATGAAACAGGATCGACTCGGCATCATCTCCGGCACTCAGAGCCGCCCGATCGGAAAGCTTCTGAAGTGCAGTGAGTGACTCATTCGCCGCGGGAATATCGAAGTCATGCATGCAGGAAAAACCGGGCCGACCGTGTTGCGGTCGGCCCAGTCTAATGCCTCAAGTACGCATGATCATCACTGCACCTAAGGAAGGTCTGAATAAGTCACCACTTCGTCTTCGCCGCACTGCTGATTGCTTGCCAAACCCCCAAAAAACCTGCGGTTTTTCGCCCCCTGACTCAGGGAGCTAGCGCGGCTCCGGACTTGTTCAGAAGTTCCCTAAGGGAATAGCGGCTCGAGCGCGCTGTAAATATGACTCAGACCACTGAGCATGCTGCCTGATTGCTGATGGCAGCCGAAACAGTTGTCGGCCTGATGGTAGGTTTCCATCGTGGTGTTGGCCAGAAGATTGGTGCCGAGCTGCGGAACGCCGGGGTCAGCCGGGTTGCCGCCGTTGGTCCAGGTCGAGCCGATCATGAAGTAGTTCTTGCGGATGTCACCCGACAACAGCTGGCTGATGATGCTGTTGTTGATCGAGATCACATCGGTATTCAGGGCGGTATTTGAAGCCGATCCGGAGCCTGGTGTGCCAAAGGGATTTTCGCGCAGCGTGTCGCTGGCGCTGATGGTGCCGGGCGGCGGCGGCGGTGTGCCGGCGGTGGCGGCTTGGATGCTGGCTGCTACGCCAGTGGTGCCTGCACTCCAATTCATGTATTCGATATTGAACGGCCCCGCAGACTGGCTCTCGCTAAACAGCCAGGGTCCCGAAGTGTTCTGCGCCACCGTCTTGGTTCCTGCGGTCGAGTTGTAACTGTAGGTCGCATTGGGTGTGTTTCCGAATCGCTCGAACGAGGCCCAGATCATTTCCGGGTGGCCCGCGGCGCTGCCTACGACGTGGATGCCCACCATGGCCAGCAAGGCCTGTCTTGAACCGCTTGCGGTCCAGGTGGAGGAGCTGTTCTTGGTGTAGGCGGGAATAGTCGCTGTCAGGGTGATATAGCCAGCCGCGTCGTTGGGCAGCGAAGAGGCTTCCACCCAGGCCGACTTCAACTCGATGGCGAGCGCGTTGGCATCGGGAAAGCTCTGCTTGGTGAAGGGCGCGGGCGCACTTTGGGCGAAGGTCGTAACTTGATTCAGCGCCGACTGCGTGATCGGAAAGGTGGTCGGCGCCGGGGAAAGTTTGCTGTCTTTGGCGCCGGTCATGAAGTAAGCGTAAACGTCATTGACCTGAGTGGCGTAATACACCAAGGACGATCCCTGCGACAGCAGCACACCGTTGCCGCCCGCCTGGCCTTGTTCGACATCGACCACCTGGCCCTGAGCGTTGAGGAACAGTAGCTGACCGTTCCGGCCCTGGACGATATTCTTGATCTCGACAGTTCTGCCCGAGGAATGAAGCGCCATGGCCTTGGCGCTGCGCGCAGTGGCCGCGTCCAGCGTCTTACCGTTCTTGTCGGTAAATTGCGCATTGCCGCCCGCGTCCAATTTCACTTGCGACGGTTCGACCTGGCTACCGTCGGGCAACTGCAGCAGCAACTTGCGCTCGGCGCCGGGCGGCGGCTGCACTACATCCAGCATGCGGCCATTGTTGTCGAAGACCACAGGCAGGCCGTTTGGACCCTTCTGCGCAACGCGGACCGAGAAATTGCGCACATTTTTTCCAGTATTGGGAATGAGGACGCGGTCGCCATTGGCGTCAGGCGGCGACACATCGAAAAACACCGGAGACTCGAAGACACGATCGCCGCCACCGTATGCCGCGGGCGGCGGCGAAGTCACCCAAAGGAACATCTGCTCCGACCAGGTAAAGAATGCGCAGTTCGAATTGCCGACGAAGCTGATGCTGTTGGCCGGATTCACACCGCCGTTGGCAGTGACCTTGCCGGACGCGAACCAGCCGGCAAAATTGCTGGGCGAAACGACACAGGTCGGATTCGCATCTGTTGGAATGGTTTGGGCCTGAAGCGACATCGCGGCCATACAAGTAGACGCGAGCAACAGAAACCGCGCCGATCGGCAATACCGGACCGGGGCTTGCACTGGGTTTTTCATTTTGGTCTCCCTAGGAAAGGTCTGAATAAGTCACCACTTCGTCTTCGCCACACTGCTTATTGCTTGCCAAACCCCCAAAAAACCTGCGGTTTTTCGCCCCCTGACTCAGGGGCTATTGCGGCTCCGAACTTGTTCGGAGGTTCCCTAGGTTAAGTG
>JAWXCG010000031.1:0-9134 GCA_034440555.1 Pseudomonadota bacterium | reverse complement strand
GGACATGCACATACGCCGGCAATGTCGATGGAGTGAAATTCAACAAATAAAGATCGCCGGGTTGCGCGCTCAACGTTGCCCCCAGCGATCGGTCGATCACCAGAGTGTCAGTTCCATTAGATTCGTAAGTTCGATAGGTATTGATGTCAAGTGCAAGGAAGTCGCGTACCGCATCGCGCCCATTCAAATCAACACGCACGTCCTTGACCAGCTCGTGCGGCGTGACCGACTCGATCAGCGAGGTAAGCGCACCACCGAGCGCGTCGTCGTGGGTGTATTCGGCGGTGAACTCAGAAAAACGACCCACCAACGTCGTGGACATCAACCAACGCCCCACTTTGCTGGTGGACGCATCGATCTGAGCAAAATCCAGAAGTAACGTGGGCTGTGCTGGCTCGCTTTGCACAAACGAACCAATGATGTTGAAACCGATAGCAAGGCCTTGCTGATTCTCGACGATGGTTGGCTGCGCCGATTCAATACGTGTTTACCTGGATGGCCCGGCGCCCGTGTTCTTGATCCTGACGCCGAGCGTAAAAGGTATAGAGGGCTCAACGATCGGCGTGAATGGATCATCAGCGTAAACATCGGTCGGTAAAAAGTAGTCGAGTTTTAGTTTGGGCTGAGGCTCGACGGTGATCGTGTCCGGCACCACCGACACGGTTTTTGCCTCACCGGCCTGGCTGTAGCTGATCGTCGCACCCACATAGTAGATGCGGCCAGCCGCTGTCACGCCGCCTGTTCCAGCGGCGGGAATGATCAACCAATTGGCTTGCGCTTGGACGCGCGCCCCGATGACACCTGCACCGTCCACGCCACCAACGATGCCGGGTGTGTCGTCCAAGCGCAGAAAAAACTTGGCGTTGGTGTTGTTCGGATCCGAACTCCCGACCACCGCATTCCCGGCTTCGTCCATGAACTCGACATTGACCAGAAATTGCTGCAACTCAACGTCAGTGCCGTTGTCGATACCCAACTTGGCGTTGAATGCCTGGCGTTCGAGACTTACAGACTGGGCGATCTCAATTTTCACTTCCGCGCAAACGGCGCCCTGGGCCTGAAGATCCGAACATGCGAGGGCGATGCCAAAAAGTAAAATGCCAAGCCTGCGCGTCAATTGCGACTGCGACGGTTCCATACGTGCCCGTCGGTTTCGAATTGGATTCATTGTGAGACGGTCCTTGCACGTTGATATTTACCGTCAATGGCGAACGTGCAGCGGGCCATGCGCAATGCCGGTATGGGAACGGGTTGCCCAATCTAGCGACTGCTGATGGAAAAAGAAAACTAAATTAGCAGCACGCCGCAGTATAGGTGTCTAAACGCGCGCAGGGGCCATTTGTCGCGCGAAAGTTTGCAGTCGAAGGGGATAACTAGTGCCGCTCCGCATGGCTCGGGACTAGCTGAGTGGCCCCTTTGCTTGAATTGCACGCACTAAGAAAATGCACATCGCGATGGCATTGGACAGCAGTCCAAACTCGAGTGGACCGCTGCGATTTAAAATTCGACCGACGAACGCGCTCAAAATATGTTAGCCGTTGCCCATCGCCGCATTCCTGTCGATGGGTACCAGTAGATCTTCGAGGAAAAACGCTGATAGCGCGGCGCGTCCGCTGAGATTGGCTTTGCTGTAAATCGCCTGCGCCTGCTGTCGAATGGTGCGCTCGCTGGTGTCGCGCAGGTCGGCGATTTCCTTTGCGCTTAAGCCCTTCAGTATGAACAGTGCAATCTCGCGTTCGGCGGGAGTTGATTGTCGCCATCGGGCGGATGACGGGTGCCGACAACGGCACGTCGGCGGTCTGCCGGCTTTGAATGGTATGGCGGAAAGACGGATGCGTTCGGAAGTGAGCAACCAACGTTTGCTTAACGCTTCAAACTGTCATCGCGCAACCGAACGCAATAAGCAGTGGGTCAAGCATCGCCCGAATTCAACGCGTTCGGCTTCGCTGCATGCGCGCGGCCGGAGCGCAGCCATACCCGCAACTGGCGGCGCGATGATGCAGAAATGGAATCCGGCCAAAGCATCACCACAATCGTGCGGTCGGTCCTATCGTCACGCCAGCGCAGGCCGGTGAGAACGCCCAACAGGCTTGATGCAACCAGTGTTGCGGATGTTGCCGCCGGCGCAAGCGCAAGAAGCCAGACACCGTCCGATTGCAACACCGCACGCTTGAGCAGCGGGCGGCGCAGTGTGCGCAGGCCGGGCAGCCCCAAGATGGGCAGCAGAGTCAGCGCCCCCTGCGCGGCGATCGGCATTGCGCTGAGCCAGACCGACAGCACAGCCAGCGCGAGCATCAGCGCCAATGCAAGCTGCGCGATGCGTGACGGCGCGATGTCAAATGCGAGGGAGGGTGCGGATCGCATTAGCTAGACCGCTCCATTGGAATCTCGCGGATGATGCTACCGCAGACTTTCCCGCACGCAACTCGCGCGCGCAGTGAAGGTCACTCCGTCACAGCCACCGAGTCGCGCGTGACGTTGCGCGCGCGGCACTCGACCACACCCACTATGCCCACTGTCGGGCGCGCTTGCCACAACGACTCTTATCCGCGCAGTCACTCGAATCCGTTGCCAAAAGGAAGATCAAGAGGAAGCACTAACAGACTGATAATGTTGGCGGCGGGCTGACCCACCACCAACTGCGCGCGGGTGGCGTCGTATCCATATGTCATGCTGATTCCTCGCTGCGCCACAGTGCCGAGGACACTATGGCTTGGCAGTATCGGGCCGGTAAGGCCGATGTCGCCGCGTGCCAGCGTGATCGCACCCATGCCGGCATTCCAGTTCGGGCTGCGCACCACATAGTTACCGTCGCTCAATGTATTGGGATATCCGACACGGTCCAAGCTGTTTGTACCCGACCAGCGAGTTGCTGGCGGAAACCTGACCAGTCAATCCGATGCTGCCATCGGCCCAGGTGACCGCGCCCGCCCTGTCTACCCCACCGCCACTCCAATTGGGTGTAGCAATCACGTAATTGCCGTTGCTCAGCGCGGCCACGGGGTCATGACCCACGGCGTTGATCGCCGCCGAACCGGTCACGGAGTTTACCGGGGAGACCGGACCAACGAGCCCAGTATCGCCACTCGCCCAGGTTACGGCGCCGACGTTCACATCGCTGGCGTTGTTCCAGAAGAGACTGGACACCACGTAGTTGCCGTTGCGCAGCGCAGTAATGCCACGCATGGCGATCAAGTCGTCGGCGTGCGTCCCAATCAGTGAATTGGCTGCAGAGATGGTGCCAACACGTCCAACACTGCCATCTGCCCAGGGTACTGCGCCTACGTTGGTGACTGCGCCATGGTCCCAGAGTGGGTTGCTGACGACATAATTTCCGTTGCTGAGGGCGATCACGCGCGAATCTTCCTGCCGCTGATCGTCCATCGTTTCGCCGATCAGAGAGTTACTCGGCGAAACAACACCCACCAGCCCTGTGCTGCCGTTGGCCCAGGTCGCCGCGCCAACGTTGATCGCATTGCCGTTGTCCCACTCCGGGCTTTGCACGACATAATTGCCGTTGCGCAATGCATACACACCGAAGGCCCCTCCTACTTGATCGCCAGTCTGGGTCCCGATCAAAGAGTTGCTTGCCGATACGAATCCGACCATGCCGGTCGTGCCATCGGCCCAAGTCACGGCACCGACATCCACGATGGCACCGTTATCCCAAGAACTGGACTTGACCACATAGTTTCCGTTACTCAGCGCAATCACCCCAGAGGAGCCATCGCCCACTCGATCGTCAGCGCTCTGCCCAATGAGCGAATTGGCGGGTGAGACGACACCGCTGCGCCCCGTGCTGCCATCCGCCCACGTCACAGCACCAACATTGGCAATCGTGCCGTTGTCCCACTCGTCATTTGAGACCACATAATTGCCATTGGACAAGGCCATGACATGAAAGCCGATGAAATCTTCAGGGCTGGAGCCCACCAGAGAATTGGCCGCCGACACTGGCCCTGAGATGCCAGTGCTGCCGTTGGCCCAGGTCGCTGCACCGGCCGAGGCTACGCCGCCGTTACTCCAACCGCCACTGCGCACCACATAGTTGCCATTGCTGAGTAGAGTGACTCCAAAATATCCCACGTAGTCGTATGACGTCGTACCGACCAGCGAATTGCTCGCCGAGATTGGTCCGGCGATCCCGGTACTCCCATTACCCCAGGTAACAGCGCCAGCATCCAATGCGGAACCGTTGTCCCAGCCGCTCGCAATAACCACATAGTTGCCATTGTCGAGCACAACAATTTCGCCGCCAGGGTATTCGCCAAACGCGTCTGCAGTCGAGGCACCAACCAGCGAGTTCTCAGCAGTCACTACGCCAGAAATCCCCGTACTTGCGTGCGCCCAGGTCACCGCACTCGAACCCGCGGCGGAACCGGAGTTCCAGTCCGGGCTCCCAATCAGGTAATTGCCGTTTTTCAGCACGAGAATTTGCGCCCCGACATGATCATTGCCGTTGCTGCCCGTCAGCGTACTGATCAACACCCCGGACGGGGTATACAAGTACGCGGCGCCAACTTCCTGCGCAATGTCGGTGGAAAAGGTGGGGTCACCCACAACAATATTGCCATTGGGCAAAACGACAAGCCGTTCACCAAAACTGCCGCTCCCCACGGGACCGGGAATGTCGACCTGGGCCGCGTGAACGCAAAACGCGGCGAGCACCGAAGTCGTTCGCACACATCCAAGCAACAAGGACTTGAAATGACAGATGGGGCGTGCAGAATTCATGAAATTGGCCTCTGAAGTGATGTGACAGGTGCAGCCGCAGAAATCGGGGTCGGCTGAACCATGCGGCGAGTTTCAGCGGTATATACCGACACAAACTGTGCCACCCAGTTCATGCACCACCGCAGAAACAGCGACAGGTCGCGGGAGAGGCGACGGCGCTCTGGCTACCGAACGACGCTGGAAAGCGCACTCACCCGAAACGCAACGTTTGCCATCCCCAAACATGCCGGCAACACCAGCCACGTCAACCGCCAGCGCACAGTATCAAGCGGCAGGGAGGGAGCGGATCGCGTCGACGAGAGCGCTCAGATCGGGATCGGGACAAGCAGCATAGGCGAGAAACCAGCGCTGCAGGTCGCGGTCTTCGCAAGCGAGGAGCCGCTCAAACGCAAGCATCTCGGCGGTTTCGGCTGTGGCCGCGCGGTGCACGATAAAGCGCATCAACAGCAGATCCAGCTCCTGCGTACCGCGGCGGCAGCGCCAGCGAAGCTTCGAGAGCTGTTCGGGCGTGATCGACATGGCGTACTTGTGGGAGCGGCTTCAGCCGCGAAGAACGCGCCACATGCGCAGACAAATGCCGCGCATTGCGATCCCTTCGCGGCACAATGCGATGCCGCGTTTATTCACACCGATCGCCTGGCCAGCATCGCCTTCTTTATTTCGGCGATGGCTTTCGCCGGGTTGAGTCCCTTCGGGCAAGTCTTTGCGCAATTCATGATCGTGTGGCAACGATAGAGGCGGAACGGATCTTCCAGATTATCGAGACGATCGCCGGTGTCTTCGTCACGCGAGTCGACAATCCAGCGATACGCTTGCAGCAGCACGGCGGGTCCCAGGTAACGCTCACCGCTCCACCAGTAACTGGGGCAGCTGGTTGAGCAGCAGGCACAAAGGATGCACTCGTATAAACCATCGAGCTTGGCGCGGTCTTCTTTTGATTGCAGACGCTCACGATCCGGCGGGGGCGAGCTTTGCGTGCGGATCCACGGCCGGATGGACGCGTACTGCGCATAGAAGTGGGTGAGATCGGGAACCAGATCCTTGACCACCGGCATATGCGGCAATGGGTAGATAGGCACTTCGGCTTTCTTGCATTCGTCGATCGCGCGCGTGCAGGCGAGTGTATTGGTGCCGTCGATGTTCATCGCGCAGGAACCGCAGATACCTTCGCGACAGCTGCGGCGGAACGTCAGGGTCGGGTCGATTTCATTCTTGATCTTGATCAGCGCATCCAAAACCATCGGGCCGCAATTGCCAATATCCACGTCGTAGGTATCGACGCGCGGATTCTGGCCGTCGTCCGGATTCCAGCGGTACACCTTGAAGCTGCGAATCTTCTTGGCGCCGGCCAGCGCCGGATGGTGCTTGCCCTTCTGCACCTTGGAATTCTTGGGTAATGTGAACTCAGCCATGCGGATTCCTCGAAACTTTGCTCAATCCTCAGCCGATGCACCGCAACGACTGTACGCGCAATCAGCAACTCAATACTTGCGTTCCTTCGGCGGCACCACGGCCACATCTCCGGTCGTGGTCATGTGCACGGGCCGATAATCGAACGCGACATCGCCTTTGTCGCTGACGTGCACCAACGTGTGCTTCATCCAGTTTTCGTCGTCGCGCTTTGGGAAATCCTCACGCGCATGTGCGCCGCGGCTCTCGGTGCGGTTCTCGGCGGAATGAATCGTGGCCACTGCCTGCCCGAGCAGATTTTGCAATTCCAGCGTCTCGACCAGATCGGTGTTCCAAACCAGCGAGCGATCGGTCACTTTGACATCGGCGAATGAGGCGTTGATCTCATCGACTTTTTGCCGGCCGTGCTGCAATGACGTACCGGTGCGAAATACGGCGGCGTCGAGTTGCATGGCACGCTGCATGCTCATGCGGATATCGGCAGTCGCGGTGTCGCCCTTGGCATGGCGCAGTCGATCGAAGTTGGACAGCGCCTTGTCCAGTGCGTCGCCGGGCAAATCTTTTTGCGTGGCGCCAGGCTTGATGATCTCGGCAGCGCGATTGGCGGCGGCACGACCAAATACAATCAGATCGAGCAGCGAGTTGGAGCCGAGTCGATTGGCACCATGCACTGATACGCAAGCCGCTTCGCCGATCGACATCAGGCCGGGCACGATCGAACCCGGATCGTTGCCTTTCTTGGTGACCACTTCGCCGTGGAAATTGGTCGGAATGCCGCCCATGTTGTAGTGCACTGTCGGCAATACCGGAATCGGCTGTCGGGTGACATCGACCCCCGCGAAGACGCGCGCGGTTTCTTCGATGCCCGGCAACTTCTCGCGGATGGTTTCAGCGCCCAGGTGTTCCAGATGCAGGTGAATATGGTCCTTGTCGACGCCAACACCCCTGCCCTCGCGGATTTCCAGCGTCATGCAGCGGCTGACCATATCGCGCGGTGCCAGGTCCTTGACGCTGGGCGCATAGCGTTCCATGAAGCGCTCGCCGGCCGAGTTCGTTAGGTAACCGCCTTCGCCGCGCACGCCTTCGGTAATCAGACAACCCGCACCATAGACACCGGTGGGATGGAATTGCACAAACTCCATGTCCTGCAATGGCAGACCTGCGCGCAGCACCATGCCGCCGCCATCGCCGGTGCAGGTGTGTGCCGAGGTACAGGAAAAATAGGTGCGGCCGTAACCGCCGGTGGCCAGCACTACGGTCTGTGCCTTGAACAGATGCATGCTGCCTTCGGCCAGATCCCAGGCCAGCACCCCGCGGCAGACGCCGTCGTTGTCGAAGATCAGATCCAGTGCGAAATACTCCACGTAGAAGCGCGCGTCAAAGCGCAACGACTGCTGGTAGAGCGTGTGCAAAATGGCGTGGCCGGTACGGTCGGCTGCTGCGCATGTGCGTTGCGCCGGCGGGCCCTCGCCAAATTTGGTGGTCATGCCGCCGAATGGGCGCTGATAAATACGGCCGTCTTCCGTGCGCGAGAACGGCACACCGTAGTGTTCCAGCTCGATCACCGCCGGAATGGCCTCGCGGCACATGTACTCGATCGCATCCTGATCGCCAAGCCAGTCCGAACCCTTTACCGTATCGAAGAAGTGCCAGCGCCAATCGTCCGGGCCCATATTCCCCAGCGCCGCGGACATACCGCCCTGCGCAGCAACGGTGTGCGAGCGGGTCGGAAATACTTTGGTGATGCAGGCCGTGGACAGTCCCTTTGCGGCCATCCCCATGGTCGCGCGCAGCCCGGCGCCACCGGCACCGACAACGACGACATCGTATGTATGCGTTGTGATCTTATAGGCGCCGATATTGTTCACATCCACCTTCTTGGCATCCATGACTTCAAGCTCCCAGGGTGATGCGAATCAGCGCGAACACTGTTCCCAGCGCACAAAGAAACGCAGACAGCTTGACCACGACGTGCAGCCCGAGCTCAAGCGCGCGATGCTCGACGTAATCCTCGATCACAACTTGGATGCCGAGCATGCCGTGGTACAGCAGAGTCAGCACGAACGCCATCATCAAAAACGCATTCAGTGGCTGGGCCAGATAAACGCGTGCGTCGGGGTAGTCGGCACCGATGTAGGCAGACGCGCCTAGCAAAAACCAGATCGACAAGGGAATCAACAATATCGCTGACAACCGCTGCGCCCACCAATGGGCTACGCCTTCGCGCGCGGAACCCAGGCCGCGCACACGTGCCAGAGGATCGCGCAGGCTCATGGCGTGCCTCCAGATAGCGCCGGGCCGAACAGCCCGAGCGCTGCGTAAGCGGTGCCGAGCACACTGATCAACACCACCGTCCAGCCGCTGATCGTTGTCGTGCTCAGATCAAAACCATGGCCCATGTCCCAAATCAGATGGCGCACGCCGTTGCACAAATGAAACAACAGCGAAAATAACAGTCCCAGCAGCATCAGCCGTCCGAGGATGGAATCCGCCAGCCGCAGGAAACTGGCGTGGTACTCGGGCCCGACCGCCGTAGTTGCAACCCAGGCCACCAGCAGCACGGCGCCCAGGCACAGCAACAAGCCGGTGATCCGATGCATAATTGACAACACTGAGGTGATCTGCGGCCGATAGATTTGCAGATGCGGCGATAACGGTCTTTGCAGCGACATGCCGGTTCCCGGGCTGATAAGGAATGGGTGGAGCTAAAAATCGATGCAGCGACCGTTCTTTTCCCAATCGCCGAAACGCGTCGGCTCGGGGCCGGCTCGTCCGCCGTGTTCTGCCGCTGGCGGCTTGTCCGAAGAAATCGGCTCAGCACTAGCGGGTTCGGGAGATGCGGGTACGGGTTCGACCATGGTCAGTGCTTCTTAACCTGCGAAGGGTAATACTTTGGGTCCTGCGGCGACAAGGACTAACGTGTCCTTGAACTAACGTGTCCTTGAACTAACGTGTCCTTGAACTAACGTGTCCTTGAACTAACGTGTCCT
>JAWXCG010000030.1:0-3540 GCA_034440555.1 Pseudomonadota bacterium | reverse complement strand
TGCTGGTCGCAGTAGCCAATCGCAGCCACCACAAAGCGGAGCAGTTCGCGGCCAGCCATCAGAATGTCGTTGCAGTTGCCGATCCCGCCGAGCTGGCCGAGCGCTGCGACATGGTCATCAGCGCAGTTACCGCCGACAGCGATGTGGTTGGCCTAGCGCAAGCTCTAGCCAGAAATGCGCAGCCCGGCTTTGTGCTGGTCGATACATCAACAATAGCCTCGACCAGCGCGCTGCAAGCCGCCGCGCTGCTGCGCGCAGTCGGCGCCGATTTTCTCGACGCGCCGGTATCGGGCGGCGTCGAAGGCGCAAAAAATGGCAAACTCTCGGTGATGCTTGGTGGCGACGCTGCGACACTGGAACGGGTCCGCCCCGCCATCGAATGCTTCGCTGCGCGCATCACCCACATGGGCGATGTTGGCGCGGGGCAGAACACCAAAGCGGTCAATCAGGTGCTGGTCGCGGGTATCGCACAGGCTGTTAGTGAAGGGCTTGCGCTCGGTCAGGCATTGGGGCTCGCGCCTGATCGTCTGTTGCCCACGCTGCTCGCGGGTGCCGCACAAAGCTGGTTCCTCGAAAAGCGCGGCGCCACCATGCTGCAGGATCAATTCGATGTGGGCTTCAAACTCGCGTTGCTGCACAAGGACCTGGGCATCGTGCGTCAGCTAGCTGTCGCCGCTGGGGTCGATCACAGTATCGTCGACAAGTCCTTGCACGACTACGCCGAGCTGATGTCGCGTGGGCATGGCGATGAGGATATTTCGGCGTTGATTCGGTTGAAGCGCAGGGGTTGAGTCGAAATTTTCGCAACACGATCACGAAAACCTTCGGGTACGACTGGTATACACCCAATTCAGAATCGTTTAGGGGAATAACGCCATGAAACCGCTTGCTTTCCTCGCAGCGTCGATCACAGTCATCGCTTTGAACATCGCACCCGTTGTGATGGCTCAGCCGACGCCTGGCTCGATTCCTTTGACCACAGTCGTTTCGTCGGGCTTGAGCGGGCCGGTCGGTATTGCCAATCCCGGCGACGGGTCGAGTCGCCTATTCGTCATCCAACAAGGAGGCGCGGTTCGAGTGGTGCGCGACGGCGCATTGCAACCCACCAACTATATGGCATTGGTGAACTCGGGCGGAACCGCAACTCAATGTGCGCAAACGGTAGGCGGGGCGCTCGCGACCACCGGCTTTACGGTAGCGAGTGAGCGCGGCCTGCTAGGCATCGCGTTCCACCCGAATTTCGAGAGCAACGGCTTTTTTTTCCTAAGCTATACGGCCGCCAATGGTGACTCGATGATCACCCGTTACGCCAAGAGCGACCCGATCAACAACGATGTGCTCAATGCCAGCGACCTCGCGACGTGCCTGGTAATCCTGCGCGTTGATCAGGACTTCAGCAATCACAATGGCGGCAACATCATGTTCGGTCCGGATGGATTTCTATACTTCGGATTGGGCGATGGCGGCGATGGCAATGATCCCTGCAATCGTGCACAGACTCTGGTTGCTGCAAACCTTGACAACACACCGCTCTGCGACGCTGACGCAAACTTCACCTCCAGCGGCGGCAACGCAAATTCACGTGCGCTGCTTGGAAAAATGCTGCGGCTGGACGTCAATGGCACGACGCCAGCTGGCAGCAATGACCTGTGTGCATCCAACGCTGATGGCTCTGCGAACTACGCGATCCCGGCGACGAACCCGTTTCCAGGCGCCAGCGCCGGATGCGATGAAACTTGGGCGTATGGACTGCGCAACCCATGGCGCTGGAGTTTCGATCGACAAACCAACGACCTATTGATCGGCGACGTTGGGCAGGATCGTTGGGAAGAGGTCAATTTTCTGGCGCCGAACATTCATGGCGCCAATTTCGGGTGGAAAGTGTGTGAGGGCCGCAATGTGCGAGGCAACTGCTCATCTTTGTGCAGTTTGAGCGGCGACATTGAACCGATCATTGCGTACAACAATTCCGGTAACGGCTGCGGCGGACCGACGCCAACAGGCTGCTCTGTCACCGGCGGGTACCGTTATCGTGGCCCGGATGCGGCACTGCAAGGTGTGTACTTCTATGGTGACGCCTGCAACTCGGAACTTCGCTATTCAGTGGAGAGTTCCGGGTCTTGGTTGGACCCTTCTGCTGCAACGATCGTTACTGGGCTTGCAGGTACGGTTGTCGCCTTCGGCGAGGACGAACCCGGCGCTCTCTTCATGACAGCCGGAAGCACAATTGTCCGTATCGGGGGCGCTGCCGCTTCGAGCCTTTTGTTTACAAACGGCTTCGAATAGCGCAAAAACCAAACGCAGCCCTCGTGCGGTTAACCGACGAGGGCTGAAGCGGGCGAACTCAAGAATCGAGGCTTTGAACTTAATTCACCGACGACATCAAGCGCGTACTGTCGAGACGAAACAACCCGGCCAACAAGACCAGCGCACCGATTCCAGCAATCTGCCACAAGCCACCGATTGGAAGGGCTACCAACGTACCGCCCCTCACGGACAGCGGCAACTTCGCGTTTCTGCCGATTTTGGACTACCGTCATCAGAACTCGCGCTGTTCAATTACCGGTGGCTATCGCGATCGCGGCCCGATCGCGGCGTTCGTCGGCATGATTGTTTACGCGGACTACTGCATCAGCGAAATCTTCTTTGGCAAACCCGACGGCGTAGCGGTGTCCGGATGGAGCGCGACACCTTGGGAGAGTTCACCGGGCACACCTGTGACCACGGCGGGCAATCCCATCGGCTTCGGAGAGGATCTGCTGGGCAATCTCTACGTGGCCAGCCAGGGCGGTGCGGTGTATCGCTTCAGCAGCGCGAGTGGCGCAGATGCCTTGTTTGCCAACGGGTTTGAGTAACGGGCCGGGGCGGTTTGTTTTTTGTTCAGGCGCGGTAGCACAGTTCTGTGACACGCGTATGACACGGGTCTTGTGAAGCTGCCAGCAACGGCGTAATTTCCGGTTCCACGGGCTGCATTGCGGCCCCGAATGGAATTCGGAGGAATACGTCATGAATAGTGTTGCGCGGCGGTTGGGCATTGGATTGTTGGCCTGGGGATTGTGCGCTGCGTCGGTGAGCGCGGCCAAGATGGTTGTGCCGTGCAGCGGTGATGAGGGCAGTCGGGTCGCATCGACTTCGGCGAACCCGGCCGATGGCCAAGATCGCTGGCGCTATCCGCGCGAGGCGATGCGTCATCGCGCGCAAGGCACGGTGATGCTGCGCGTTCAACTCGATGCAGATGGTGCCGCCACGCAGGTAAAATTGGCGCAATCCAGCGGCTCCAGCGTGTTGGATCGTGCCGCACTGAAGGCGGCGAAGAGCGCACGCTTCTGCAAACTCAAGGCGCCCACCGAGTCCATGAGCGGCTTGGCGCACGTGTCGGTGAGCTATACGCTGAATGTGGCGGTGGCGAGGCTGTAGCGGCGGGCTCACCCTAGGGAAGGTCTGAATAAGTCACCACTGCGTCTTCGCCACACTGCTTATTGCTTGCCAAACCCCTGCTCTCAACAGCGGAGCTGGTCGCTCTCAACAGCGGAGCTGGTC
>JAWXCG010000029.1:0-19916 GCA_034440555.1 Pseudomonadota bacterium | reverse complement strand
TCGCTATGACGAAGCGCTCAAGGAGCTACTGGCACTGCGTGAAAACCAGATATTGCGACGTCCGACTGACATCGACTTCGTATCGCAGATCGATCTGCGTATCGCCGTGACCTATCTGTCGATGAACAAGCTGGACGAAGCCGGTGACCTGTATGCGCGCGTGTTGAAGGTGCAGCGCGAGCGTCACGGCGAGGACCACCGCAACACGCAGGAGATCATGCTGCGCTATGCCTCATGGCTGGTACTGCGCGGACGCTCGCGTGATGCCCATCCGCTGACTGGCGCCGTTGTCGCCAGTGTGCGCGCCCAGCAACCGCGCGACAACGAGTTCTTTGCGCGCGCTTTGGGCGCGCATGCCATGGTGGTGTCCAACACCGGGCCCTACAGCGAGGCTGAGGCGCTGCGCCGTGAGGAATATGCACTGACGCTGGACATCTTTGGCGATGAGCATCCCTACACCTTGTCCAGCCGCAGCAACCTTGCCACCGTTCTTTTCTCCGAGCAGCGTTTTGAAGAGGCGCTGTCCCTGTTCGAGGGTGTGTTGCGCGGCCGACGCCAGCAGCTCAGTCCGGACCACCCGCTGCTGGCCCTGGTCGCCAATCATGTCGCCAACTCATTGGTTGCACTTGGACGCGCCGAGGAAGCGCGTCCTTACGCGGACGAAGCGTTACATATACGCATGGCGGTATTTGGCGAAAAGCACCGCGACACCGCCATGTCACTGCGCACCCTGGCCAATGTTGAATTCGAATCCGGACACCTGGCCGAAGCCGAGCCATTGTTCGTGCGCGCCATCGCCAGCATGGAAGCCGCCCTCAGTCCGACCAGCAGCACCTTGGTCGGTCCGCTCAACGAACTCGCGCGAGTGCGGATGGCTCGCGGCACCCCGGAACCCGATTGCGCCGCTGCCCAGCGCGCATTCGATATTTCGGGTGCAGCAATCGAATTCGAAGTTCCAGAGGCGCAGTATCAGTTTGCGTTGTTGGGCGCGTGTCAGGCAGCGGTTGGTGATGCGCATGGCATCGAAGTGGTGCGTGCAGCCCTGGCGCGCATGAATGCGGAGTTGGGTGCGCAGGATCGGCGCAGCCTGATCGTCACTAAATTGTTGGCGGAAGCAGAGAAACGAGCACTACCGAAGTAGGCGGGCGCCCAATGCGGCGCGTGAATTTCAATTCGTTCGCTCCATGACCTGGCGCGGATTCGATTGAAACACTGCACTTCGGGACTAAAAAATCCGCGGGCCTTGTGAGCCAATAGCTGGGCACTCGCGACGACAACTACCGTTTGCCTTAGAGGACGTCGCGCCCTTTGTGCTTGGCCTGGAGCGATAGCCGGTAAGCAACGCCGAGGCACGGGCGGTCGCCAATCACGTGGTGGATCGCGCGGTCGCCGTCGAAAACCCGAAAACCGATGATCTCCCGACACGGGTCGTTGCGTATGTGGTGGTGAGGGCAGCAAGACCGCCCTCCGTCCTACTGACTTCGGAGACATGAACATGAAAGTGATGAGTTCCTTGGCCGCGCTGGTGTTGGCCGCTGTGCTGCACACGCCGATCGCAACGGCGCAGGACCAAGACATTTCAGCCGCGCCGCAGCTTAACGGGCGCTTCCTCAACGGCGTGGCGTTGAACGGCCTGAAGTGGAACGGCCTGAGGTTGAACGGCCTGAAGTGGAACGGCCTGAAGTGGAACGGCCTGACCTGGAACGGCTGCAGATTTAATGGCGTCACGTTGCAGGGAATCACCTTCAACGGTACCAAGCTCAACGGCCCCGGCCTGGTGTTTCAAAGCAAGAATTTCAACGGCCTCACCTTGAACGGTTGGTCACTGAATGGGCGCAGCTTGAACAGCTACGCGGTCAATGGCGTTCAATTCAACGGCCCGGGACTCGTGTTACAGGGCAAGTGGTTGAATGGCGCATCCACCGTCCACACGGCACGCAGCCCGCTGAGCGGAATAGCGCTCAAGTCGGTTGGCGTACAACTGCCGCAACGCTGAGGAATTGACCATGCGCACGCTCATTCAAGCTTTACTGCTGACCTCGGCATGTCTGCTCTCGATCACAGTCAGCGCCGGCGACGGCGGGGGTCTGCGCGTCGAAGGCACACGATTTGTTGTACCCGATGCCAGCGGCAAGTTGTTGAGCGGCGCCGATCTTGCCGGGGCCGAATTGGACCTCGGCGAAGTCGGGGTGGTGCGTGTGGTGGCAGTCGAGCAAGACACCAGCGCGCGATTCAACGAAGTGTGGTTGCATAGCTTGACGCTGAGACAACCGGGCAGCATGGTGTTCAATGAGTTCTGCGCGCCGGATGCCAAGGGCGACACGCGCGTGGTGGTCTACCCCGGATACTTCGACGAAGCGCTGCATTACGTCGCCGACGCGGAGCGTTTCAGCTTCAGCTGTGTCAGCGGCGTAGAGGCCAAGTGCCTGCGCTGGGGCTATCTGCCCTGGCGCAAGGCACCCAATAGCGGCGCATCGCTGGCGCCGTACTACGAAACCTGCATCAAGCTCGCCCGCGCCGACTACCTCGGTGACGGACAAGCGTCCACCCGCGATGGCGCCGCGATCGACATCTACGATCACATCGGCGTGCAGCAGCCCACCACTGGACTCGACAAATTGCATTTTGAGGCTGGCTGGAACCTCAACGGTGCGGTCTGCGTACACCACACGCGCATTCCGGAAAATCTCACATTGGGCGCCTTGCGACAGCGTCTTGCGCCACGGTCGCCGGTAACACTGGGCGATGCGTGCAGCGAAAGTCTGGCGCAGTCACAAGGCGCGTTGCTCTTCAATCGTTCAACACCCTAGGCCAAGCTGTTGCTTGGCGGCAGCAGGAAAGGTCATCGCCATTGCTAAGGAACCTCTGAACAAGTCCGGAGCCGCGATAGCCCCCTGAGTCAGGGGGCGAAAAACCGCGGGTTTTTGCGGGTTTGGCAAGCAATAAGCAGTGTGGCGAAGCCGAAATGGTGACTTATTCAGACCTTCCCTAAGAGTCGGCAAGCAGCGCGAGCAATTCATCCACACTCATACGCGCGGCGCTGGTCTGTCCTTCGATGACCTGGTCGATGAGTTCTCGCTTGCTGGCATGCAGGGCGATCACTTGTTCCTCGATGCTGCCCTTAAGCACCAATTTGTAGATCGTGACAGGGCGGGTCTGGCCGATGCGGTGGGCGCGATCCGAGGCCTGCTGCTCGACGGCGGGGTTCCACCACGGGTCGAGATGGATGACGTAGTCCGCAGCGGTCAGATTGATGCCGACGCCGCCGGCCTTGAGGCTGAGTAAAAATACTTTGCCTTCGCCGCGCTGGAATGCAGCCACCGCTGCCTCGCGCGCCTTTGGCGAAGTGCTGCCATCGAGGTACTGATAGTCGATGCCTTCCTTGTCCAGACGCTCACGTACCAAGGTGAGAAAATCGACGAACTGCGAAAACACCAAAGCGCGATGGTGGTTGTCGCCGAGCTCCTGCACCAACTCGACCAATTGCTCGAGCTTGGCGCTGGCCAGATTCAACTCTGGGGCCACCAGATCGGGATGGCAGGCGGCGCGGCGCAGGCGCATGATCTCGGCCAGCACCTGCACCCGCCGCTGCTCGGGCGGCAGGCTGGTGTCATTCAAGCGTTGCAGCGATTGCCGTTTTACCGCCGCCAGCAGTTGCGCTTCGCCGACACTGGGTTCGACGGTGAGCAGGATTTCAGTGCGCGGCGGCAGCTCGGTCAACACCTCGGCCTTGGTTCGACGCAACAGAAACGGCGCCAGTAGACGCCGTAGATGCTCGCGCGCAGGGGCGCGCGGGTCGCGCTCGAGCGCATTCACAAAGCGCTTGCGGAATTGGTCTTCGCTGCCGAGCAATCCGGGATTGAGCACGCGGAACAAGCTCCATAATTCGCCGAGGTGATTTTCCAGCGGCGTGCCGGTGGTGGCGACACGAAATTGCGCCTGCAATCTGCGCACTGCCTGCGCGCGTTGCGTGGCGGCGTTCTTGATCGCCTGAGCCTCATCCAGCACCAGCGTGGCGAAGGCAATTTTCTCGAACTGTTCAATCTGCGCCACCAGCATGCCGTAGCTGACCAACAGCAAGTCGCCAGAGGTTAAATCAGTCAGTGTCTGTTCGCGATCGCCGTCACCGTACACACGTACGTTGAGCGTAGGCGCAAAGCGCATCGCCTCGCGACGCCAGTTGCCCACGACACTGGTCGGTGCCAAAACCAGCGCCGGGCCCTCGCCGGCGCGCGCAGTCAACATCGCCAGTGCCTGCACTGTCTTTCCCAGGCCCATATCGTCAGCAAGACAAGCACCGGCGCCCCATTCGCTCAGACGCATCAAGAACCGGAATCCATCGACCTGATAATCACGCAGATCGGCCTGGAAGTCTGGCGGAATCGCCGCACTGTGATTTTGCGCACGATCGATGCGCATGAGCTGGGCGCGAAACTTGGTGTCCAGCTCGCTCTGATCATCCAGTGCCTCGGCCAGGATTGGAGCCGCCACCGGGGTTACCGTAATGTTTCCCTTGTCATCGGCGAAGCCACGCAGCAGCTCCAAACGTCGCCGCAACTCGCCTTCAAGCGCAATTACCCGCTGGCCGTCCAGACGCAGATAGCGTCCCTGCGCAGACGGCAGTTGCTTCATGATCTCACTGAGCGCCACCACGCTGCCGTCGTCAAGCGCGATGCCACCCTCCGCCGAGAACCAGTCACGCTGACTCTTGACCTTGATGGTCAGCGCCTGCGCGTCACGCGGACGTCCGACGCGTAGCGCCTTGCCAACTGGCCATTCCAGCACCAGCAAAGATCCCGCCAGCTGCAACTCCTCGATCAACGCGAGCGCAGATTCCGGGTCACGCACTTCAAGAGTTTCGGCAATATCCGCGCCTTGCAGACTCGGACACAGGGCATGTAACTGCTTGCCGGCTTCTCGCTCTTCGGCCAACCGCCGCTGCGCACGTTGCGGTTCGCCAGCGCGGGTGAACATCACCGTTTCGGGTCCCGCACCCAACGGGTGGGCGCTGGTTCCAGGGCCAAACGGACGCACCATCAGGCGCAATCGCAGGCCATCGCCGAGCGGCTCCAGCACCGCATACAGCTGCGGATCAGCATCGATTTCCTTGACGCCGAACGAGGCCAGATCGGTATCTATCTTTACGCGTTGCGACAGATCCGGGAGCAGATCGAGCAATGGCGCCACGCCCTCGGCGGGCAGCTGCAGTCCACCGCGAAGGATGCGGCCGAGCGCCTGCATCGTCGCATCGAATCGAAACACCAGCAGCCGATCGCCCTGAAACTCGATCAGGCTTTCACCGCTTTCCGGAACAACCACCGAGAGCCTGAGATCGACACGCTGATCGCTCAGGCGCTGGGCGAGCAGCTGTACGTGTCCCGCTTGGACTGTGTAGGGCGTGCGCGCTTCGGCCACGTCAACCACGCGCGGATGGCCGATCAGCGCCTGTACCGTTCGCGAGTCGGCTTGCTTGAGCTCATCGACATAGCCTTCGTCACCGGCATCGGCAATGAACGCCTGCAATAGGCGACGGTCGGCGTTGTCGCCAGGCTCGATCCGCTCCATCGCATCGGACGCCATGCCGGCCGAGGTGAGCTGACGACCAGCACTGTAACCCTTGGTCTGCGGGCGACGCTCATAGAGAACCAGATGCACGCTATCGTGGATACCCGCGAACGCGCGTACACGCGGCTCGATGAGCGTGCACTTGCTTGGAGCCGATGAGGCATCGGCCTTGGCGCCCCGCGCCAGCGCGGTGAGCGCCTTCAGCGCACTCTCCCAGGCGTCCTGCGGGCGGCACCAATCGACCAGCGTCAGCGTTGCAGGTCGTACCTCAGAACGCTCCGCTGTTGCCAGCTGTCGTAGTTGCGCCGCGAGCAGGTGCCAGTCCGCTGTGGTCGCGTCGGCCAGACTGACGGCAAGTTGAGTGCGCAGCGCCGCACTGAAAGGGACTTTGGACCAGGTCAGCAATACTGCCAGCCACCAGCAGTCGTCGGGACGCAATCCCTTTGGCAGAGCAGGCTCGACCATGGCGCGCCCAGAGCCACGAGCACGCATGAAATTCTGCCACCAAGTGAGGGCATGCAGATCGCTGCCCAGGTTCTGGTCAGCGGTAATTTTAAGCAACTGCTCGCGGCGCTTGAATACTTCGGGTGTATCGCCTGCGCTCAAACAGGCAAGGTACAGTTTGAGAAAAAAGTCGCCAAGCAACGCGCGTTGACCCTGATCCCGACGCACGGCCTTGAGTGCCTGCTCCAACGGCTGAAAAACCACCGCGTGCGATTCTCCGCGGAGCGCCGAGCGGTATCCGGCAAGAAGCAGATCATTGATACCCGAGGCCCCCATGATCGCAGCGAGGGCATCGAGATCACCGCGTCGCAGGTGATGGCGCACCAGCGCATCGAGCAAGTGCGCATCGCTGCGCGCACTTACGCCAAGCAGAGTTTTTGCCTGATCGAGCCACCAGACCAGATCTGCGGTGGGCGCCCGCAGCTGCTGCCCGAGTTGCATCGCCACTGCCATTGCGCGTGTCTTCGGATGCAGCGCCGCAAGTACCCGCACATCATGCGCCGCCGCCCAGACCAGTGACGCCGGACTGGACAGGTGCCCGTATGCGCTGCGAATTTCTTCCAGATTGTGTTGATCTGGATCGAGCCCAGCCAAGAGCGCCGCGACGTGCAGACGCTGCTCGATCGCCGGTCGTTCAGCAGGATTTTCGTAGCCGTAAAGCGGGGCGCGCGGCCTGAGGAAAGCACTCTTCCAGGCCGCGATGCGACCGCTATCCACTAGGCGGCGAAACACCGCAGCGCGCAGCAACAGGCCACCAGCGCCGACGACACCGGTGCTCTGGCCCAGCGAGGCAAACTGTGGGAGATTCTCCAGAGCCTGCTTGACGCGATTGCGACTGGCACTACGCCATGTAGCATGCGGCACGACTTCCGCCAGGCAATCACCCAGACTCGCCACCAGTATCGGACTGCTGCCCAAAGTGAGCGCTTCGATCAGGCTCTGATCAGCATCGTCGAGCTGCGTATAGCGCTCCACCAGCGCGTGTTCGGCGCTGGAATTTTTTTGAGTCGGTTCCGCCATGCGATCTCCCAGGCATGCAGATCACGCCAGGCAAGGCGCAATCGGTTCTTGTCGCCAGTTAAAACGCCTTGATCAGCTCATCAGCGAATTCCGAGCACTTCACTTCCTTGGCGCCTTCCATCTGGCGGGCAAAGTCGTAGGTCACGGTCTTGATGCCAATGGCCACATCCATGGCGCGGATGATGGCGTCAGCGGCTTCGGTCCAGCCCATGTAACGCAACATCATTTCGCCGGAGAGAATCACCGAGCCCGGATTGACCTTGTCGAGGTTGGCGTATTTCGGCGCGGTGCCGTGTGTGGCTTCAAACACGGCATGACCGGTGACGTAATTGATGTTGCCGCCCGGTGCGATACCGATGCCGCCTACTTGCGCGGCGAGTGCGTCGCTCAGGTAATCGCCGTTGAGATTCAGCGTGGCAATCACGTCGAATTCTTCCGGACGAGTCAATACCTGTTGCAGCGTGATGTCGGCAATCGCATCCTTGATGATGACCTTGCCGGCCGTCACTGCGGCCTTCTGTTCGGCATTGGCCTCGGCCTCGCCCTTTGCTGCCTTGGTACGCTCCCACTGATCCCAGGTATACACCTGGTCCGCGAAGTCGCGCTCGGCCAGCGCATAGCCCCAATTGCGGAACGCGCCTTCGGTGTACTTCATGATGTTGCCCTTGTGCACCAGGGTCACGGATTTTTGCTTGCTACTGATGGCAAACTCGATGGCAGCGCGAATCAGCCGTTCGGAGCCATCCTTGGACACGGCTTTGATACCGATGCCGGATGTTTCCGGGAATCGAATCTTGCTGTACTCCTTCGGATACGCCACTTTGAAAGCTTCGAGAAACTTCTTGTTGGCCTCCGAGCCGGCCTCGAATTCGATGCCCGCATAGATGTCTTCGCAGTTCTCGCGGAAGATGGTCATATCGACTTTTTCCGGATGCTTGACCGGACTCGGCACACCTTTGAACCAGCGCACCGGACGCAGGCAGACATACAGATCCAGCATCTGGCGCAGCGCGACATTGAGCGAGCGGATTCCGCCACCGATCGGTGTCGTCAGTGGGCCCTTGATCGATACCAGATAATCGCGACAGGCCTGCACCGTGGCTTCCGGCAACCAGGTACCAAATTGATTGTTGGCCTTCTCACCGGCGTAGATTTCCATCCAGTGAATCTTGCGCTTGCCACCATAAGCCTTGGCCACCGCGGCATCAAACACACGCACCGAAGCGCGCCAGATGTCGGCACCGGTGCCATCACCCTCGATGAAAGGAATGATCGGGTTGTTCGGCACACTGAGCACGCCGTTGGCGATGGTGATTTTTGCGCCGTCGGCGGGCACGCTGAGTACTGGTTCGGCCATGGTGTTTCTCCCGGTAATGCGCGCGCCAAAACGGCGTGCAAAGGCGGCCATTGTAGAACGCGGGATGTTTCACCGCACAGCGCTTGCGCGATCGGTGTGAGGGCGGGCCAATCCACCTTTGCAGCAAAATCGCGGTAGACAAGCACGTCACGGCAGGCTCGCGCACAGACCCGGACGGAAAACCATTGATTTCGCGGCCGATCCAAGTGATCTGACTGGCGTCAGTGGCGGTCATGTCGCTAGGCGTGTCGAAAAAACGTCGGTAGGTGTAACCCACCAAGGAGTTACGTCATGCCCACGATTATTCGACTCGTTCTGCTCGCTCTGCTGGCCACGTCATCGCACGCGTCGCAAGCGGCGCAATACCGCGTCGGGGGCAATGGCGGTGCGTGTCAATTCCCCACCATCCAGGCCGCGATCAATGCGGCGGCCTTAAATCCGGGCTCCGACGACATTCTGATTGCGCGCAATGCTACTTACAGCGCGCAAGCATTAACCATCAGCGGGCAAACAGTGCGCCTGATGGGCGGTTACGCAAACTGCGTGCAGGTCACGGCGGACACCACGCGCACCATACTGAGTGGGGCTGGCGGCAGCGCGGTGAGCGTGATCACTGTGCTAGCGGAGGCAACCGTTGCACTGCAGGCATTGACCATTACCGGTGGCGATGAAGCCACGTCGGTGAACGGCTTTGGCGGCGGCATCGACATCTCCGGTAATGCCTTTGTCTCGTTGAATAATGTGGACGTGAGCAGCAACGCGGCAGGCTTTGGCGGCGGCATCAGTGTGACCGCCAGCGCGGGTACCTTTAACCCTTCGCAACTCGCCATTATTGAAGATGTCGTGATCCGCGACAACGCCGGCAACCACGCAGGCGGCGGCATCTACTGCGCCAATTCCTGGATCAATATGTTCTGGGCGAACAGCACGATCTACCAGAATCGCGCCGGCTCCGCTACTTCGCTCGATAAACCGGGGGGCGGCATACGCGCGCAAAACTGCAAAATCAACATTGCCACTTCGAGCCTGGTCGGTACCATCAGCGGCAATACCGCGACCGGCGCGGGCGGCGGTGTCAGCATCACTGGCAGCGACGCCACCATGTCGTTGTACAACAAAAATCCGAACACTCCGCTCAGCATCATCGGCAACACCGCCAACGGTGTGGGTGGCGCACTCGATATCCGCGATAGCGCCCAGGTTTACGGATTCGACATCGTCATTGCCGACAACATCTCGCGCACTGGGGGCGGCGCGGTTTCGCTCTACGACAGCGACGGCAATCGCCGCACCAAGTTCGTGATGCAAGGCACGCTCAATGGTTCGCCTGCCGGCGCAGTGAACTGCTCTGCCAGTTTTGATTGCAATCGCATCAACGGCAACATCGCGCGCACGGTTGCCGGTGCCCAATTGCCCGCAGCGGCGATTCGCTTCAGCGGCGAAACGGATAACGGTTCCAACGGCATCGCCGAATTTGAACTGTATGGGACGCGACTCACCGGCAACATCGGAGAATCACTGAGCTACGCCGTTGGCGCCAGTTGGGGTCGCTTCGATGGCACGCTGATCGACAACAACACGGTCAGCATCCATCTGCTGGATATCGGCGCCGCGGGAAGCTTCGCGGTGACCAACAGCACGATCAGCAACAATTCCCTTCCCAACGGTGCCGTGATCCGCGGCTTCGCCACCGAGTTGCGGCGCAGTTTGATCTGGCAACCGGGTCGTGACTTGTTCAGTCATCCAGGCGGCGGCAACAACGGTGCGGGTACCGTCACCTACACGGTGTCCAACAACTTGCATGGGGTCACGCCTGATGCGAGCAATGTAATCATCGCCAATCCGATGTTCGTCAACGCGGGCGGCGGTGATTTTCATCTGGCCGCCGGTGCGCCGGCGATCGACTATGCGACGCCTTCGGGCGCGCACAGCCGTGACCGCTTTGCGCGCAATATCGATTTGACGTTGGAGCCCAACCCGGTGGGCCTTACCCAGGACGCGGGTGCGTACGAGAAACAATCAGACGATGGCTACAACGCCGCGCCAGTGATCACGCTGCCAGCGGCGTCGCTCACTACGGCTGAAGACAGCTTTGTGTTCATCAGCGGCTATGCGCTCAACGATCCGAACGGCGACGTGGACGGGCGCTTGGTCATGGGCGTGGCGCGCGCGTCGGGTGGGTTCCAGTCGTTCTGGTTCGGCGACACCTCGTATGTCGAGAGCAGCACAGATCCGGCAGACACCTTCTTTCCCAACAATGTTGCCATCACCGGCCCGATGGCCTCGATCACCAATCATCCGATCAACGGCACCGGTGGCAGCTTTTTCTACCCGAAGCCCAACGTCAACGGCCCGATCAGTATTTCGCTGCAACTGCATGACTTGGGCAACACTGGCTTTGGCGGCAATCTCATTGATAGCGAAGTGATGGTGATTGATGTCATCCCGGTAAACGACAAGCCGGCATTCAAGGCGAATGTTCCGATCCTGCGCGCTGCCGGTACCAGCGGTCTGCAGATCGTGAACCTTGGCGCGCATATCAACGACTTGGTGTTCGGCCCCGCCGACGAATCCGCGCAAACCATCGCAGCATGGGAATTCGTGGCACTCGTCGACGACGAATTCGGCGTGCTTGCCGCCACCCCGAGCCTCACCGGCGACGGCTTCCTCGCATTTCAATTGTCCGGCGTTGGCGATGAGGATTGCCAATGCGGCAGCGCTTTTTTCAGCGCCAGAATTCGCGACAACGGCGGCACCGCCAATGGCGGAATCGATACCTCCAATGCCGAGGTATTCGAGATCCGGGTGACCGCGAACGGACTGTTCGCGAACGGGTTTGAGTAGATGCTGTGCCCGCCGCGCCAGCGGACAAATGTTGACGGTATGCGAATTTTTGCATTCCAACGCGTTGGCTGGCGTACGCGTAGTCCAATTCACGCTTGCTTTACTACTTCAACGGAGACCGATGTCATGCGAACGCCTTTACAGACTTTTTCTGCTCTGCTTGGAACGACCGTCCTGATGGGATCCACCGCACTGGGTCTGCTCGCGGCAACCCCGGCTGCAGCGGCGGTAATCACCGTCGGTAGCGACGGCGCATGTCAATTCAACAATTTGCCGGCCGCGATGGCCGTGACCAACAGCAATGGCCAGGACGACGAAATTCGTCTGGCCAACAATGCGTCTTACACATTCATCGCGGTGCAAAAATCCGACGGCAACGAACTGACGATCAAGGGCGGCTACCAGAATTGCGCCAGCCCGAATCTGGCCTTTCAATACACCACACTGGACGGCAATGGCATGTCCGCGTCGGTGTTGTCGGCGAAAAGCGGGAGACTGTTCCTGAAAAATCTGCAGATCACCGGCGGCGCGCCCAGTGGTGACAGTGCGTTCGGCGGTGGAGTGAACGTGACCGCAGGAGTGCAGCGCATCGAACTGCAGAATGTACGCATCACCGGCAACAGCGCTCGCCATGGTGGTGGATTGTCGATCGCCGGCAAGCCGGGAAACTGGGTCATGGTGAAGGCCATGGGCCTGACGGTGGACGACAACTACGCCGACCACAATGGCGGCGGAGTACATCTGGCGTATGCGAATGGCACCGTCGACTCGCTGCTGGTAGAAGGCAATGTCGCCAGCAATGACGGTGGCGGCATCTGGATGGGTACCGACGCGGTGCTGCACAATCGCAGCGGCCGCACGCGCAGTGGCATCATCGGCAATAGGGCAAAGCACAATGGCGGTGGCATCGCCTTGGTGCGCGGTGCCGGAATGGAGATGTTCCATGTCAGGCGTGCATTTGCGCCAGCGCAGATATCCAGGAACAGCGCCGAAATCGGCGGAGGCGTCTACATTTTCAATGATCGTCCGGGGCTGACGACCGGGTTCAACGCAAGTGGGATCGTTGGCAATGGCAACAGTGCAACCGAGGAGGGTGGGTTTGCAGCAATCCATACCATCTCCGAAAGTGACGAATCGGTCATTGCCGCCCTGCACATTTACGCCGGTGCGCCGCCGGTCGGAGGAGGAGGTGTCGAGTACTGCGGGCGCCCAACCGAATGCAACTTATTCAGCGAAAACCGCGCCGTTGATGCAAAGGGCGCCTTCAAACCCGGTGCCATGGTGTCTGTCGTCAATCTCGGTCGTGGCGGCATCGGTCTGGCCAGATTCTGGAACTCGACCCTGAGCAAGAATCTTGGCTACAACCTGTTCCAGCACTTGTCCGACAAGGAAAGCGGTTACGCCGAAGAAATACACTTACAAAATTCATTGGTCGAACGCAACGAAGCGGAAAAGAATCTGTATGCGGTCGAGGGCGATGGCTCCGTCTACATTTTCAACAGCACCTTTGCGCAGAATCTGATTCCTGCCGAAGCCATTGCCACAAACGGACCGACCTACATCCGCGGCTCGATCTTTGCGGACGCGTCGCCGCTGCTGAGCGCCATCCCGCCGAACCATTCGATCTTCAATCTTCTGGTGCGAAATGCATCGGGATTGTCGGGACTGCCGCTGATCTTCGAAGCCGAGCCTCGCTTTGTCGACGAGGCAAATCTGGATTACCGATTGCGCACCGATTCACCCGGTCTGGATCGCGAATGGAATGATGGCGCCATCCAGCAGGATCTGGATCTGCTACCGCGTAATGTGGATTTGCCCGCAGTGCCGGATTTCAACACACCGCGGGACCTGGGCTGTTTTGAGCGCCAATCATAATTGGCCGCGAGAATTGGCCAGGCTGATCGGCTATTGGCCGTAGGTCAGCACGGGAACGCGCAGTCGATCCGAAGCCTCTGCGCGGCTCGCAACATAGAAGAGCGTGGCAAACGCAATAGCGCCTCTTCCGATAAAAGAAATCCGGGTGGTCACGCGCGCTCTCCTGTGCGCCGAGCACGCGCGCAGTGCCACCCCGGTCTGCACTCCTGACCTTTGGCGCTTGCGCTCGTGCAATGCGGATTTCATTCTGCTGGCTGACCACGTCGACAGGGAGTTAATCATCCGATGAGTGCTGGAAACCTATGGTTGGCCACATTGAGCCTGGCCACGACGCTACCGATTTCCGCGGCTGAGTCCGGTGCCACCCCAACACCCGAAAGCATCCCGGCCGCTCCGGATGCGCCTGCGCTCACGCCGGGTCCCGACGAAAGTTGCAAACTAAGCGGCTTCCACGAGTTCGATTTTTGGATTGGTGACTGGGAAGTGTTTGCTACCGACGGCGGCAAGCTCGGCGAAAACCGGATCAGTGTTGTCAACAAGGGCTGCACGCTGGCCGAGCATTGGACCAACAGCAGTGGCGGCGAAGGCAGGAGCTACAACGCCTTCGACGGCCTCACCAAACGCTGGTATCAGTTCTGGACGGACGACCAGGGCGGCACTCTGTCGCTCTCGGGCGGGCTGCAAAATGGGTCCATGGTGCTCACCGGCGAACGGCCCAATTTGAGCGATGGCAAGCCGCAGCGACAACGAATTACCTGGACGCCAAATGTTGATGGCAGCGTACGCCAACTTTGGGAGACTTCGGATGACGGAGGTGCCAGTTGGCAGACGTCGTTTGACGGGGCCTATCGCCGCAGGCCTTAGTGCGGTCGGGCTCAAGCGCTACACAGGAAGATTGATCGCAAGCTGGCGCGCACGATGAGCCGAGCCCAGCGTGTGCCCTCCGCTCCCTCGACGCACACCACGATCTTCCGTCGGCATTGCCGTCTGTGTGCTGCCAATAAAAAAACGGCCGGGGTATACCCGGCCGCTTAGATGTCCAGCGGACGACGCCGACTCGGCGTCGTCAATGTGCAGTCTTATTCGAAACCGTTGCCGAAGATCTGCGGAGCTGGTCCAGACGCAGTGACAACCTGCGCAATCAGGCAGAAGTCAGTGATGTTGCCAACATCGGCGCCTGCCGAGTCAACCGCAATCACGCTCCAATCCGAGTTGAGCACCAGACCGTCAAAGGCAGACAAGGGGCTTGCCGGAGTCAGCACGCCACTGATAGACGGCGGCGCCGCGCCGCATGAAATCGCCACACCGCCCTCATCATCAAAGGTCGCTGCGATGTCGTGCACCTGGCATCCGTTACCACCCAAACGATTGCCAAGTGCCACAGTGGTACCGCTGGCAACATGGCGCAGCGACAACGACAGATCACCCGGCCAGGTGTGCGTAATCGCTACCGAGACATTCAGATCGTTGACGCCGCCGGTTGCCGTCACAGTCTGCGTAGCAGTGGCGCCTGTGGCAATGTTGTCAGGGATCGGCACATCTGGACCGGTGTAACACACATTGGCAGTGGTCACGATGCCCGTTGTGAAGCTACGCGGCGCAGTGAAGGTTCCCTGTCCACAGGGATTGTCTGCGCGTACTCGCCAGAAATAATTCGTCGACGCGCTCAGAGTCACTGCGGTCTGCCAAGTGGTCGCAGGAATGGTTGCCGAATCGACAATCGCTGCGAAATCACTGGTAGTACTGACCTGCACTGTGTAGACGGTAGCACCCGCCACTGGTGCCCAGGTCAGAGTCGGTTGATAGAGCTGTCCCACCGCAGCATCTGCCGGCAATGTCAACGAAGCCAGGGCAGGTGTGCCATTGGAGATGTCGACGGCGAAGCTGTCGCCACGCACGATCGGGGTACCGCCACCATCCGTGGATTGAACGTTGATGGTGTAGGTGCCGGTCGCTGTCGCTGCACTGGTCGTGACGCTGAGCACGGTCGGGGCACCGGCAGGCGTTGGTGTGACCGGATTTGGCGAGAAACTCGCAGTCGGGAACACTGTGGCATTGATGCCCGGCGTGCTCATCGTGACCGGGCTTGAGAAGCCTGAAAGCGCGCTCAAGGTGAAGTTGACTGGCGGCAATGCGGTGCCAGCGCAGACCTGCAGATTAGCGGTCGGAGTTCCCATCTGATAGGACGGACCGTTGCCCAGGTTGGTGACAAAACCCGCAAACGAACGCTGTGAGACTGTGCTGGGCAGGGTCACAATGCGATTGTCGGTCCAGGTCATGCCAACCACGGCGCCGCCCGCTGAAACGGAGACTCCGTTGTAGTCCCCCCATTCCTGACCGTCTGTGATGTTCTGTGACACTACGGAAGAAACCCGCGTTTCCTCGATCCAGGTTGTGCCGCCATCGGCGGAGAAAACGTAATACCAGTCGCCTTTGTCGCGCAATCCAGCACCAGAGTTACGCGTGTCTTGGTAGCCCACGTGTACGTTACCCAGTGCATCGACATCAATCCACGGTTGGAAGCGATCTACCGTGGTCTGATCGGCGACGGAATGCGGAGTGGTTGTAACGCTCCAGGTTGCGCCTTGATCGTCGGAAAAGGCCACTTGAATCCATGCGTGCGTGGCAGACGCACTGCCGCCGCCGCCGCCCGGACTGCCCGCGGCCGCATTTTCGTCGGTGAAGGCAACATAGATGCGGCCATCACGCGGACCACCGCTGGTGTCGGCGTCAGCCGCGGCGTAAATAAACGCGCGGCGCGACTCCATCGATGGAATAGCCATGTCGAAATCGCCATGCAGGTCATAAGCAGAATTGCTGGCACCCGTCCCCGCGCCGTTCAAATCAACAAACGTCGCGCCACCGTCGTCCGAGCGCAGCACGCGAATTTCAGTGGACGCATTGGTAACCGTCGGCCAGAAGTAATAGACGCGACCCTGGCGATCGGTGGTGATATCGCTACCGATACCACGCTCTTCCGCGCCAAACGAGATGGTGGGAGAGAACGTCATCGGAGCGCCGCCGTTGACCGGCATCGCACTGGAGGCGGCAAACTGCATGACATTGCCTTGGTGCCACGTCAGATAGGCACGACCAAAGAACGGCGAGGTCGGCGACTTGTCGACATGGATGAACTCCTTGTCGGAACTGCCGGTCGAGACGTTCGCCGGACCAAGCCAGGTCTGGCCATTGTTGAACGTCCAGAACACTTGGGTACAGAACTGACCGCAGCCGCTCACCAGGCTTGCGGCAAAGCCAATGGCCCCGTCCGGACTCCAATCCATTGCTGGATCGCAACAGGTGTTCGGCAACGCGCCTGAATTTCCCCACGTCATGCCGCCGTTGCTGGTGAATGACATGCGCTGGCCACCACTACCGTTGGAACCAGCGATGGCGATGTTCGGGTCGGTGGGATGAAATTCGATCGAGGTCTCGTTGTCACTCAAAGTGGAATCGAACGGGCCTTCGGTCAGCACCGGCGCCGCTTTGGGCAGCGGGTCGGTCGCCAGAAGAAGAGGCTGCGGCTTGTTCTTCGGATCCGGGTGATAGTGCTTGCCCAGTCCTTTGCGATGCAGCACCCCGCCTTGGGTCAGTCCGCCATAGGCAATCAGAAACGCCTTGTCCAGTTCACGCGGATAGTGTTCATTGAGTGGAAAACCCTGAGCCACGAACATGCGCCGCGTTTCGATCTTGAAGAAAGCAGGTACACCCGGACGGTAAACGTCGTTCTCAGGAAGCACCTCAAGGTCCGCCGCGCGCAGCTGGTAGTTCCGGTCGTCCCAGGGACCAAACTTCAGCAAAGCCTGGTAGTCGACGCTGGGATCAACGCCCAGCGTATTATTCGGTTTGTAAACAGGATCGGCAGCGAATGCCGTGCCGGAGAGCAACAGAAAGGCCAGAGCCTTCCAATTCCTCCGCCACGCGGAAATGAATGTGTTCATATTTCCTCCCTAGTAACCTGCACCCCGCAGGCGTTGAACGCGCAGCATAGCTCCGTCTTCCGGAGGATGTCACGGCGTTCGACCAGACGGCTTCCTGAACGGGCGGCATTACGCCTCAAGAGGCTCTGCGACCGCGCCGAATGGGACGCTTAAAAAATTGATACAGCGCAAATTTTTAATTGGATGTGATTGGTGAGCGCAAGGCAGGAACGAGAATCGCAGCGGGTACCGAGTCAATGGGGCGCACGCAGAACGGGGGCCCGGACGCGTGCAAATTTAAGTCCCTGAATGACCCGAGCAGTTTCATCGCCATTGGTTACCCTTACCGCTTCAGCTGATTCGGCATCGCGCTTCGCTGCTGTCGCCAGCTCCGGTTTTGCTGATTGCCGATACTCTCCTTCTACTCTTTGGAAACCGTGCATGTCTGCAATCTCCGCTGCTCGCCTGCAAGCGTTGTTTTCCTCAGCGATCGATCTGCCTGAGGGTGAACGTGAAACGTTTCTGCTCGAGGCCTGTAGCGGGGATGAGGCTGCGCTGTTTGAGCTGCGCAGTCTGTTGGCCATGGATCAAACGATGGTTGACAGAACGATTCGTCCGATCGCGCCTGAGCTCGCGCGTATGTTGGTGGCGGCAGCGCCTGCAGAATCGCTGGTTGGAATGCGCGTGGGTGCGTTCGAGCTCGGCGAGGAACTCGGTCACGGCGGCATGGGCAGTGTGTATCGTGCCGAACGCGTCGATGGCAGCGTGGCGCAACACGTCGCAATCAAGTTCGTACGCCGCGAACTGCTCGATGCCAACACCTTGCGTCGGTTCCAGTTGGAGCGGCAGACGCTCGCTTCGCTCGACCATCCCAATATCGCCCGCCTGATCGATGCCGCCGAGCTGGCCGATGGCACGCCCTATTTCGTCATGGAGTACGTCGCCGGCGAGGCGATCACCGAACACTGTAACAACGCGCGACTGGATGTTCGCCAACGCGTGGCGCTGTTTCGCATTGTCTGTGCGGCAGTCATGCACGCGCACCGCAATCTTGTGGTGCATCGTGACCTGAAGCCGGGGAACATCCTGGTCAGCGCAGCAGGTGTTCCCAAGCTACTGGATTTTGGTATCGCCAAACTACTGGCGACCGGTATCGACCCGATCGCCGCCGAGCACACCGGCACGGCCCATCGCTATTTTTCACCGATGTATTCGGCGCCCGAGCAACTGTTGGGCGGCCCCATCGGAGTCGGCTGCGATGTCTATGCGCTCGGGCTGCTGCTGTACGAGTTGCTGGCCGGCTCACGGCCGTTTGATTTTACCGGCCTGAGCGCTGGGCAGATCGAACGATTGGTGACGACCGTGCCACCGGTTGCACCCAGCGCAGCAGCACAGCGCATTGGCGCACCGGAGCCGCTGCAGCGCCAGTTACGCGGCGATCTGGACGGCATAGTGTTGCGCTGTCTGCGCAAGTCACCCGGCGAACGCTACGCATCGGTTGAGCAACTGGACGCCGATCTGGACAACTTTCTCGCCGGCCTGCCGGTGCAGGCGCGGGGCGGACACGGTTGGTACCGTGCGCAGAAATTCGTGTTGCGCAACACCGTTGCGGTGACTGCGAGCGTGCTGGTGGCGACCGCGTTGCTGATGGGTCTGGTGGCCTTCGCCTGGCAGGCGCGTATTGCCCGACAACGCGCTGCCCAACTGGAGCAAGTCGTCAAGTTTCAAGTAGAGATGTTGGCGCAGGTGAACCCAAACCTCGCCGGACAATTGCTCAGCAAGGACGTCAACGCTCTGTGGAACAAGGCCCTTGCGCAGTCGGGCACGGTCGACAGCGAACGCCTGGCACTGACATCGGCTTTCTCAAGCGCATGGCGACGCATAAATGCAACGGATGCTGCACGCAATCTGATCGACAGCACCATGCTAAAGCCGGCAGTGGCAGCGATCGACAAGCAATTTGCCGATCAGCCTTTGGTGGACGCCGCGCTACGTCAAACCATTGCGGACCTTTACCAACAGCTGGGCCTGTTGGATGCCGCGCTGCCGCTGCAACAACGGGCGCTCCGGATTCGCAGACAGATGCTGGCAGCCAGCGATCCGGAATTGCTGCGTTCGGTGTACGGCATGGGCATGTTGCTTCACTTGCGATCTGATCTGGTGGGGGCGGAGACACATCTGCGCGAAGCGTTGGCAGGACGTCGCGTCAGCCTGGGCGAAGATGCTCCTGACACTCTGCAATCGATCTACGAACTCGGCATTTTGTTGGTAACACAGGGACGACAGGAAGAAGCGGAACCTTACTATCGCGAGGCGTTGACCCGGCGCCGTCGCTTGCTGGGACCCGAACACGCGGACACACTTCAATCTATGAGCAGTCTGGGACGGTTGTACTCGGATCTGGGGCGGCTGTCGGATGCCGAGCCCTACATTTATGAGGTCTTCGAAACGGCGCGTCGTACGCTGCCCGAGAACGATCTGCAGCGAATCGTGTCGATCAACAACATGGGCCTATTGCTGCGCACACGCGGCAAGCTGTTGGAAGCGGAGCCCTATGCCCGCGAGGCCGTCAATCTGCGGCGCAGTACGCTGGGCCAGGACCATCCAGAAACCCTGGTTTCGGTGAGCCTGTTAAGCGTGGTGTTGCAGGAGCAGGAAAAGTTGGCCGAGGCTGAGCCCTACACTCTTGAAGTGCTGGAAAGCCGGCACAGGATGCTGGGCAAAGATCACATTTATACGCTGATCGCGACGCTCAACATGGGTTCGCTCTTGCGCCGTCAAGACAAACTGAGTCAAGCCGAGCCGTTTTTCCGGGAAGCTTTCGCAAGATC
>JAWXCG010000028.1:0-3811 GCA_034440555.1 Pseudomonadota bacterium | reverse complement strand
CGCGCCGTCGCCCGCATCGCTGGCATAGCTGCCTTCGGGCGCATTGAAGTGCAGCGGGTCGTAACCCCAGTTGAAGCAATCGCTCGACTTGGTCGACTCAATCAGCGCCTGCTGCACTTCACCGTCTGCGCTGCCGCTCGGCTGCGGTGTGGTGCAACCAGACTCCGGCACCGTGGCGAAATCAAACACCGGCAACAGGTGCACATCGGTAAGACCTGACTGCGCCAAGGCACGCATGTGGCGCATGCCATTACTTTCGGATTCGGTGAACGCGAGATACTTGCCACGCAGCGATGTGCTCACAGTGGCGTCGTTAATGGAAAAATCGCGAACGTGCAATTCGTAGATCACCATGTCAGTAGCAGCGGCAACAGTGCTCGGTGCAGCCGTCTCGTCCCAACCCGGCGGTTTCAAGGTATCGGCATCCAGATTTGCGACGAGGCTGCGCGCAGAATCCGCGCTCAGACTCACGGAGTAAGGATCGGTCACATGATTGCGTACGACGCCAACCCCAGCGACAAAAACATCCACGAGATAGCGGTAGTAACGATTGGATTGATCGGGTTTGCGCGTGGCCTTCCAGATGCCGGTGCGCGAGTCACGCTGCATCGCCTGCATATCCACCGCAGCGCCAGCCGCGTTGTCGAACAGACAGGCTGACACGCGTTGCGCGGTTGGCGCCCAGAGCCGGAAATGCGTGCGTCCACGCGCCGTGCTGGCGCCGAGATTCGGCACGCGAGCGGCATCTGCATACAGATCGTCCAACGCGGCAGCTATCTGCAGCTGAGTCGCGTCGCGTACCCGCCCCTGCGCATCTTCACGAACCAACACCAGTTGCTCGCGCAGCAGATCATTGACGCGTGACAAGTCAGAGTCCGCCAACTTCAGCACCACGCCACCGGTCAGATAACGGAAGCGCTCAGCTACGCTGCGCATCAGCGCACCTGTGTAAACCGTCAGGTCAATCGCACCATCGGCGCCGCGCACCGGCGTGTTCAAGCTGTGCACAATCTGACCCTGCGACGAGTAGTAGAGTCGAAAGCGGTCGGAAGCAGGCGACTGCGGCCAGCGTATCAACTGGCTGTTCAACCAGACAGCGCGTGCGTCGCGCGCACTACCGGCAGGTGCAGCACGAAGCACGCTTTGAAAACTCTGTGCATCGCAGTCCGACAGTGACACCGGGGTCTGCGCGCTGGCGACAGTGCCGGTCAAAACGAGCGACATGTGTGCGCAGGCTGCAAATACTTGGAATTTGACTGTTGGTCTCGCGGGCATGGCACGCTCTCTCTTGGGATGTGCAGGGTGTGTGCGACCCGCCCTGTGGAGTTAACTCAGAACCGATTGACGCAACGCGACGGCCGCGCCTAGCAAGCCGGGATTCGGATGCGTGACAACATGGATCGCAACCGATTCGAGATAGGTAGCAAAACGACCTTTTGCCAGGAAACGTTCGCGGAACGCGCTGCTGCGCAGGAACGGCACAAAGCGTGGCACGATGCCGCCAGCGATCATTACGGTGCGCGCGCCATGAATCAGTGCAGCGTCGCCAGCGACACTGCCGAGCACCGCGCAAAATCGCGCCAGAGCGCGCCGTGCCAACAGGTCATGACCTTCCATGGCAGCAGCGACGATGGCCCCAGGTTCGCGCATGGCCAGCGATCGTTCCAGCGGTGAACCCGGATCCTCGCCAGCGAGCGCAGCGTCGATATGCGAGAGGCCGGTCCCACTCAACAGGCGCTCATTCGATGCGCGGCCAAACCGCGCGCTGATCCAACTGGCGATGGCCTGCTCCTCATCACCCAACGGCGCAAAACTCACATGCCCGCCCTCGGTCTCCAACACGTGCCAACCCTGATCATTACTGCCCATCAGCATCGCCACGCCCAATCCGGTGCCAGGACCGAGCACCGTCACCGGCCCGCGCAGCGGCGCTGTCGGATCACCATGCAGCGTGATGCGGTCCAGTGCCTCGATCGACGGAACCGCCCAGGCGACCGCGCCAAAATCGTTGAGCAGACGCAACTCGTCCAGATTCAAGACACGTTGCAATTCGGTGCGACTGAAACTCCACGCTCTGTTGGTCAATCGCACCTCATCGGCATCCACCGGCGAAGCCACCGCGATCGCGGCGCGTCGTGGCTGGATGCCGACCAGTTCCAGATAGTGTTCAGCAGCGTGCTGCAGGCTGGCAAACTCGGCACAGGCCAGCGATCGCGGTTGTTGGACGCCCGGGTGATCGGAGTTGAGATCGGTGAGCGCAAAACGCGCATTGGTACCACCAATGTCCGCGATCAAACCCATACTGCAGTCGTCACGATGCGTTTGGGGCGTGTTTCGCTTTTCGGTCATGGTGATCATTTTGAATACCGTTCGAAGGTACGGCTGAATAGTTGATGCGGTTGGTGCGTTGATGCGGCTGGCTTGTTCACGCGTCTGGTTCATCGGTGCTTTGTATCGGTTGAGCGGGCTCGCCTGCGCATGCTACTCGCGCCAGCTATGACCGTGACGTTCGGTCAGTGTTACCGACGCGCTTGGACCCCAGGTTCCGGCAGGATAGGGTTTAGGCGCGAAACCACCCTGACGCCAACCCGCCAGGATTTCGTCCACCCACTGCCACGCCGTCTCCGTTTCATCGCGGCGCACGAACAGGGTGCCGTTACCCTCGATCGCGTCCAGATACAAGCGCTCGTAGGCGAGACGTCGTCGATGCGCTGCGAAGCGCTCGTGCAAATCCAGGTCCAACGCAACCTGTGAGAGCTTCAACCCACCGCGATCGAGGCCCGGTGTCTTGTTCATCAGCATCAGCTCGATGCGCTCCTCGGGTTGCAACCGGATGACCAGCGCATTGGGTTCGACACGCGCGCCGGTATGCGCGAAGATCGAATGTGGCACGCTGCGAAATTGCAAATAGATCTCGGTACAGCGTCGTGGTAGGCGCTTGCCCGTACGCAGATAAAATGGCACGCCCGACCAGCGCCAGTTGTCGATATGCGCGCGCAACGCGACAAAGGTCTCGGTGCCGCTGCGCTGCCCGAGTTCAACTGCATATCCCGGAACCGCAACCCCATCCACCGCACCGGCGGTGTACTGGCCAGCAACGCTATGCGACGCCACCTCCTCACGCCCGATCATGCGCAGCGAGCGCAGCACTTTCAGTTTTTCATTGCGCACCGCGCTTGGATCGAAGTGCGACGGTGGCTCCATCGCAGTGAGACATAGCAATTGCAGCAGGTGATTCTGCATCATGTCGCGCATGGCACCGGAGTGATCGTAATAGTCTCCGCGGCCTTCGACGCCCACGGTCTCGGCCACCGTGATCTGCACCTGTTCGATGTGCTGTGCGTTCCACAGCGGCTCGAACAAGGCGTTGCCGAATCGCAAGGAGATCAGGTTTTGCACTCCTTCCTTGCCCAGATAGTGGTCGACACGGTAAATCCGATCTTCGTCGAACACCTGCGCGACGCCGTCATTGATCTCGATCGCACTCGCCAGGTCATCGCCGATTGGCTTCTCCAGCAGCACGCGCGTACCTCCCGCGCCTAGTCCATGGCGCCCCAGCGCCCGACAGATCGGTGCGTAAAAACGCGGTGCAGTCGATAGATGAAATACCACGTCACCGGTGCGCATGGCTTGAACCTGCGCCGCCAGAACTGCCAGTGCAGCGTCGTCATCGAGTGCTGCAGCGCGATAGCTGACGCGCTCCAGCATTGTCTGGATTGAAAGCCCATCGCGTTCGGTCGCAGCGACACGTTGCTCGATCGATGCGGCTACTTGCGCGCGGAAGCTGGCATCATCCAGGTCGCTGCGCGCT
>JAWXCG010000027.1:0-3029 GCA_034440555.1 Pseudomonadota bacterium | reverse complement strand
TTTGTTGGCGCGATGCAGGATCAGCGCGTAGTTCTGGCGCGCAGCGTGGAAACCTGGTGCCAGAGACAGGCAACGCTCGAGCAGATTCTCGGCATCCTCGTGGCGGCCCAGGCGTTCCGCCAGTTCCGCCAGCATGCGAATTGCCACCACATCGGTGGGCGTGCGTTTAAGGTGCCGGCGCAACTGTGATTCAGCATCGGGGAGCTGGTTTTCGTGCACAGCTTTTGCGATGACGAGCAGCTGCGGATCGCTCCTGGAATGACGCACGTGCTGGACGTAAGCCGTGTCGGCACCGACTGCGTCGCCGACGCTCACCAGCAGATCGGCCAGCACACGCCAGCCCTGCGGCAGATCGGGTTTCACCTTCAAGGTTTGTTGCAGTGTTGCAATGGCTTCTTGTGTACGCCCGTTGCGACCCAGCGCAACCGCCAGATCGAATTGAGCAAGCACAGCGTCGGGGTGCGCATGTACCAGCGCGAGCAGGATCTCGATCGCCTTGTCGGTATCGCCACTGGCAGCGTGCGCGGCGGCCAGCAAGCGCAGCGTTGGCGGATGTCCTGGTGCCGCTTTGAGAATTTCGCTGGCCTGCTCTGCCGCCAACGACGGGTCGGTTTCCAACAGGCGAACAGCATGTGCCAACGCGAGTGAGAGAGAACCCGTGGGTTCGGCAACCGTGGTCATGCCTGATTCAATTCCGGGAGAGTGCAATGTATCGGAGGGCGGCCTGGAAAGGATGCGCGCCGCATCGGGTGGCGCACCCCTTCAAAGTACTTTCAGCAATCGGCAACTGAATTCTAGCGACTGGTCCTGCGAGTCGACCAGAATTCGTTCGTGCTGTCCATGTGAGCGGTCATCGATCGCGATTTATGGGCTTTCCAAAGCCAACGCCAGCCCTGACCGACGCCGACGCACGGACTGATCAATGCGCGGCTCTGTGGGTGACGACGCAGCGCAAACGCTGCGGTCATCGCCAATCGCGCAGCGCTGGCGCCAAGCGGGTGGCCGAGCGCGATGGCGCCAAACACCGAGGCATTAATGCTGCTCCGGCCGCGCGGCAGCACTGCGGTAACTCCGGTGCCCACCTTGCGGCCATCGGCCAGATCGGTATTCAGTATTACCTGTCCGACGCTGACACCAGCGACATCGGTGATCGCATTCAGTGGCCCGGCAATGCCGTCAAACGGCACGTCAAGATCGCGCGCGCGGCTCGACAGCGGACGCGAGCGCGCCAATGGCACGCAATACGAAAGCACAGAGCAGTCGATACATGAGAACTCCTGATTCGAGTCTGGTAGCGTCCGAGTTTATCGCCGGAGAGGATGGCAAAATGCACAGAATCGACACCCCCATGGAACTGAATCGCGCGTATGCCTTGCCGGCGCGTTTTTATGCGGGCGAGGCGACGCTGGCGATCGAGCAGCGCGCAGTATTCGCGCGCAGCTGGCAACTGGTAGCGCGTCAGGAACAGCTTGCCGAACCCGGCGATCATGTCGTCGAACATGTGGCAAATACGCCGGTGCTGCTGGTGCGCGGACAGGACGCAGTGCTGCGCGCATTCCCCAATGTCTGCCGTCATCGCGCCGGGCCCCTGGCATTGTGCAACGGCAAGGGCGCGCGTGCGTTGCAATGCAAATACCACGGCTGGACTTATAACCTGGACGGGCAGTTGCGCAGCGCACCGGAAATGCAGGACGCCCGCGATTTTGATGTCGCCGACATTCGCCTGCCACCATTGCGCGTTCACCAGTGGCAAGGCTTGGTGTTTGTGGCATTGCGCGACGATGTTCCAGCCTTCGACGAGATCTACGCCGGCATTGTCGAGCGCATTGCGCCGATCGAACTTGGGGCGATGCGTTATCTGCGTCGCGATGCCTACGAGATCGACTGCAACTGGAAGATATACATCGACAACTTCCTCGAGGGATATCACCTGCCGCATGTGCATCCAGGATTGTCCAAGGTGCTGGATTACCGCGCCTACGGCACAGAGTTGTTTCCCTGGCAAACGCTGCAGCACTCGCCATTGCGCAACAGCGAAGAGATCTACGGCAGCGGCGATGCGTTCTATTATTTCGTCTACCCCAATGTGATGCTCAACATCATGCCGGGGCGGATGCAGACCAACCGGATTGTGCCTTTGGGCGCGGGCCGTTGCCGTATCGAATTTGACTACTACTACGCACAGGATGAAAAGACGCAGGCGCGGATTGCCCGTGATCAGGAGTTCAGCGACGAAATCCAACAAGAGGACATCGCCATTTGCGAGGCCGTACAGAAAGGCCTGGCGTCAGGCAGTTACGAGGCTGGCCGCCTGTGCCCCAAGCGTGAGAGTGGCCTCTGGCGTTTCCAGAATCTGTTACGCGCAGCGTATGCCGACGCAGGAGCGGAAAAATGACTTATACCATTCGGTACAAGCTGTGCCTGAGCGCCACCCTGTTGCTGTGTGGTGTCTGTGCGCTCGCCGCCGAGCCGGGGCTGGTGATCCGCGCTGGTCGACTGCTCGATGTCGAGTCGGGCGAGGTCCTCAAGGACCAGTCGGTGCGCATCAGTGATGGGAAGATAGTCGCGATCGCACCGTGGAGCACTGCGCCTGTCGACGCTGTACGTCAACTGGATTGGTCCGATTACACGGTGGTGCCGGGCCTTATGGATATGCACACGCATATTGCTGATGAGGGCCAAACTGCTGATCCGGCGACGCCGTTGCGCAGCAATCCGGCGCGGGATGCATTCATCGGTGCCCGAAACGCGCTTGACACTTTGCGCGCGGGATTCACCACAGTGCGCGATGTCGGCGTATATCGCGGTTTTTCCGACGTCGCGCTGCGCGACGCCATCGCCGCAGGTCTGGTGCCCGGTCCGCGCATGTTTGTCGCGGGCGCCTATATCACCATCCCCCAGGGCGGCGGCGAGATCACTGGCCTGCCCAAGGGCATGGAGGTGCCCGCAGAATTCCGTCGCGGTGTCGCAGCGACCGAGGGCGAAGTCCGTGAGCGGGTGAATCACCTGTTGGACAACGGCGCCGACTT
>JAWXCG010000026.1:0-5184 GCA_034440555.1 Pseudomonadota bacterium | reverse complement strand
GCACGCAATGCTTCAGGCGTTGCGCGAATCAATTGGCGCGGACTGAGCAGGGTGTAACTGCCAACGCTGGCGCCGGGGCGGACGCGCAGCTCCAAAAAGCGCTGTTGGCCGATAAAGGTGGCGGCGCCAAAGTCCAGCGCAATCGTGAACAGGCCGCTGTCCACTGGCACATCGTTGATGTCTGGTGTGCAAATCAACGTGGTTGGGTTGAGCAGGCTGTCAAATAGACACGCCTGAAAATCATATAAACCGGTGGCGGGCAGGCCGGATTCTTTCAGCTGACCTTGGTAGCTGAAAGCATTGCCCAAGGATTGCGCCGGCACGGCAGCGGAAAAACAGCACGAAATAACCACAACAAGCGGTAAAACAAAGGCTTTTTTCATAGCAGTCTCCGGACAGTTTTTTTAAACAACGTGTTTTCGGGCAATCTGATTTCGGATCTTTTTCACCGGCACAGGAACGCTGCTTTGGCGACGAGCGCGAGATTTGTCCATATTTAAAGGATACGTAAGAAGTGCACGCGACGGGCCAAATTTTGTTTCGAGATTGGTCGATAAGACGCCTTGACGCAAGCCTGGCGGCACGGCGTCGGCTTCGCACGCAGGTTTAAGCGACAAGCGCCGGCCCCGCAGCCTTCGCTTGCCCAATCAGCGGCAGGGCGTGATCTCGCGAGCGGCCCTCACTCAAAGTCGTCCGTAAAAATGATGTCGACCGCCAGAATGCGGATGCAGGGCGCGAACTCCGAGGTACTGCCATCCGGCGCGGTCGCGGTAGCAGACAGGTAGTCGTTGGGCTCGGCGCCGTTGGCCTGGATGAAGTAGTCGAAGTTCGCAGTGCAGTTGCCGATCGGGCAGGAGCTGTTGGTGATGGTCACCGTCTCAGTTTCAAGCAGGATCTCGCCTTCGCCGTGGCCGCTTTCGTCACAGCGGCTGTTGGCGAAGAACTGGAGCTCGTAGGGTGCGCCGCGCACAACCGAGGTCAGTCTGCCGACCACGTACAGCGTTGTGGAAGCCACGAACTGAACTTCGCTCAGCACCGGAAAGTTCTGTTCGCCGTTTGCTGCGCAACCAAGCGTTGGAGAGCAAATTTGTGGGTCGGACGAGTTCGGCGTGACGCCGAGATCACCCAAATCAATGCCGAGATCGGTCTGACTGCCCATGCCGTTGCTATCGATCCGGTTGCGGCCGCCAGCGGTGGACGCGATGCGGACGCCAATGCGGTTGCCGATAAACACATTGTCGGGGCCAATTTGGTTGTCGTGGGCATCGTTGTAGATGTAAACGCCGTAGCGCTCGTTGACGGGCGGGCCTGTGAGCGAGAAGCTGCTACCGCCGAAGTCGTTGCCTTGGACGCGGTTGTCGCGGGTGTCCGCACCCGTTAGGCGCAGTGCATCAAGGGTGTGTTTACCAAAGCGATTGCCGACCACCAGGTTGTCCGTGCCGGTGATGAATACACCCACCGAATTGTTGAACGCAGCGGTCCCGATGCCTCGGTCGTAGCCAATCTGATTATTCGAGACGGTGTTGTTGGATGATCCGATAGAGATCCCCGTCGCATCGGCGCCGACCACCAGGTTCGCATCGTCCGGATCAGCGCCACCGACCGTGGCGAATTGGGCTGCTGCGCGATTCAGCGAAATCGCACGGTTGTTGCCAGACAGCACGTCTGCTGGGGAAGTCGTGTTGCCGATCGTGCCGCCGAACTGGTTGCCTTGGATGACGTGACTCAGGCCGGCATCAAGATCGACCGCGGTGGCGAAATCTTCGAAGGCCAAGCCAACAATGCGCACGCCTTCGTTCTTGGCGTTGAGTTCGGCGCCGGCCGAGATGCCGTCGTGCGTGCGGTTGGCGCCGTCCAAAATGATGCAGGGTCGTCCGTTGAACAGGCTCGCGCTGCTGTTGGGCACGCTGCCGGGCTGCGAGTAACCGTCAAAAGTGAGTCCATCGGTGATGACCAGCGCGCTTGTACGTGGAATCCGTATTGGGCACGAGCCCGGAATGTTGAAACGGATCACGTTGGCGAAATCATCGGCATTGGCAAACGCCACCGCAGCCGCGAGCGAGCCTGCGCCGCTGCTGGCGGTTGTGTCGACAACAAACGCGCCGCTGCCGTCAACCGGACTCTCGGCTGCGCCAATGTCCACCGCCTGACCAATAAGCCGCGGCTCGTTATAGACGTCGCGCGTCAAACCGCCTTCGACACTTGAGGTGCCGCGGTCGAGCAGCGGCGAGCCAGGGTTAGGAATGAACTGCGCGTTGAAATTCGGCTGCAAGGCGGTGTTGTTGCTGACCAACACCACTGCGCCATTGTTTGCATCCAGCGTGTCGTAGCGGCTAAAGCGGACCGAGAGGTCGCGATCGGTTTCAATCTCAATACCGCCGGTGCGGCTGAAGCTGCTATTGCGGATGTCCACCAAGCGGTTCTCTGGATCGTTTGAATCGCCGCCGCCGAATCGGGCCAGCGCGTCAACCACGCTGACATTGATCAGGCGAAAGCGGCCACCAACGCCAAAGGGGAAGCCGTCCGGGGCCTCATTGATGACAAGGTCCAGCGCCACACTGGCGCGCCCGAGCGTAAACAGGCTGTCGCGCAGCATGCCGTCGCCGGATGAGGAATTAATCGTCATTCGCGAAGTCTGCCCGCGAACGCGATTGACGTTAATCGAGCAATTCGTGGCGGTCAATGGGCAGCCAAAAAGGTTCACGTCCAAGCCGACGAATGTCAGGTACTCGACGGTGGTTCCGTCGTTCTGGCTCACTTGCAGCGACAGCGTCTGCGCCCCTGCGATACTCGTGCCGACAGGCGTTGCCTGCTGTATCAGGCACGTGCCACCAACGTAGCCGCCGCGCAGGGTCAAACGGCCATCATCGCGGCCCACGGTCAAGCCGTAGCTAAGCGACTCATCCAGCACATAGCTGCCCTGGCGAATCTTGATGACGCTGGTTTCGCCGTCGGACTGGGCGCTCAGCAGCGCGGCCTTGAGCTGCGCCACGCTGCCGACGCAGTAGTCAGCGCCGTATGCCGACGCGGTGAGCAACAACAACAAACAGCAGAGGATCGTACGCATAGCAATAACGCCAGGAGGGGGTTATTTACTTAAACGTAAGTTCGGGCCCAGCGGGGCCACGGCGGTGCAAAGATTCTCGCATGCGCCGCACCGGAGTCATTGGCTGATTTCGTCTTCGAGAGCGTTGACCGCTTTGGCGCTGGCCCGGGTCGGCCTGGGCGTCGGTATCTTTGGGCTTGAATCAATCGCCATGAAGGTTGGATGTCCTGGGATGCATTAAAAATCCGTCAGCCATGCGGGCTATTGCCACTTGATGAGGCAGGGTAAACCTTGAGATGGTGGAGCGGATGGGGATCGAACCCACGACCTTTGCGATGCGAACGCAACGCTCTCCCAGCTGAGCTACCGCCCCACATGATTCTGGAATTCGAGCGGGCCGGAGGGCGTGGGCTCGAAGAGGAACGATGTTAGCGAGGGGCTGCGGGCGTGCCAAGGGGAACGGTGCAAACAGCGCGCCTTCGGCAGCCGTCTCGTTCTAGTCGTTTCACCAACAGAGTTCAACTAGGCAAGCAACCTGCCGGCGATCTGCCCGATCACGAATGGCAGCGACTTCGCCCGTCGTCTCGGGTTCCCCGTCCTTGCGGCCGGTATCAAGGCCACCGACGTCGTTCGTTGCGATCAGCCTAGAGTGCTCGATCTTGCGGCCCGCAAAGGCCGCAAGGTGGACACTCTCCGGGCCGTTATGTCTGCTATACCCTCCTATCAATGAATGGTCGTCTGGCGCTGATTGGTTATAAGCGAGACAATTAATCGTTGCTTGAACTGCACCGGAGCGACAAATGGTTGAGCTGAAACCGATTGACCACACCACCCTCGCCAACCTGGTGGAAGCCGGCGCCGTTCGTGGTGTTCAAATTATCGGCCAGAAAGGTGGCTGGGCAATCTTGGTTAAGTGTGGTTTATTGGAGCGGCCATTAGCTGCACAACGTAGCGGCAAGGTGCGTGTGTTCAAGCGTTTGGAGTCGCTGACGACCTACTTGCGCAGCGTAGGCATTGCACGGTTCGAGGTCGATGCTACCGATTACGATCCGACCGCGCTGCGCACGCCCCGGCCCGATCGGGCTGCTGCGATGCGACATAACCATGAGGCTGTGCGGCACGACGCATGGTTTCGCAAGGAGGTGGAGCAGTCGCTACGTGAAGCTGACGACCCGAACACGGTCTGGGTGTCCAATGCAGGCGCCAAGGGCCAATCCAGCGCACAGCGTGCCCGTTGGTTGGCCCAGGGGTGAATCTGGTCTGGCTTCCGCTCGCCCTGCATCTTCGATTTGCCCCGCTCGAACATGTTGCCAAGCAGAACTCTCAAGCGGCCGTGCAGCTTGATGAGCAAATCGAAGCTCAGGCCGACCTGCTGACGACGTACCCCGAAATGGGCCGCATTGGTCGCCAAGTAGGAACTCGCGAGCTGGTCGTTCAGCGCACCCCCTGCATTCTGGTTTATCGAGTGCGGCCGCAAGCTAAGCGCGTCGAGATCCTTCGGGTGCTGCATGGAGCGCAGCAATGGCCGCTACCAAAAGCAAAATAAGTCGAATCACCCAGTGGCACCGGCGCTGCGCCACTCGATGTAGTCGATCACCGCCAGCACCTTGCCCATCTTGACCCACTGCAGTGCGGTGCGATGTCCAGACTCGGCAGTGGGCTGGTTGCGAACCCAGTGGCCCGAACAACGCCAGCCCGCTCAAATCCCGCCGATCCCCTGATCCGCAGCCATCTCCAGCAGCTCGATCAGTTCCTGTGCGGCAGGGGATTGGGTCGGTGCCGGTGGGCAGGTCGCCAGCGTGGCATCGTTGTATTTGATGGTGCCACGATCGGTCAGTCGGATGTCCGGGAAGGTGGGCAGTGCGGGCGCGGCATCCACGTCATTGCCCGCCGTACCGAAGGTGTTGTCGTAGTAGATGGGCGCTGCGACTTCGCCGAATAGCTGTCCGCGGCGTTTCTTGATCGGCGTATTGCACCAGTAGGCGGCAACGGTGGGCGCCGTCTCCGTGCAGATCATCGGACTGTTCAACACGCTGGCGTCGATGCGCTCCTTGTTCGCCTGATGCTGCTGGCCGCGGGTGGAGTAACTGCGTTGCGCGGCGCTGGTCACATTCATCACCGGCGTAACGCGCACCGAG
>JAWXCG010000025.1:0-19895 GCA_034440555.1 Pseudomonadota bacterium | reverse complement strand
TACTTTCGCTCAGATCATTTCAATTTCGCGCGCAAGGGCGTTCCCGCTTTGCACGCGCGCTCTGGTCTGGACCATGTCACCAAAGGCGTGGCGTTTGGTCACGCACAAGTCGAGGACTACACCAACCTGCGTTATCACAAGCCCGGCGATGAGTTCAATCCGGATTGGGATTACGCCGGGCTGGTAGAAGACGTGCATGTCTACTTCGAGATTGGCCGCAAACTCGCCAGCGGATCGAGTTGGCCAGAATGGAAAGAGGGCAGCGAGTTCAAGGCAACTCGTGATGCCAGCAAGTCGGACCGAAAATAGAAAGTTGCACGTGCGTCGCCCGCGCCCGAATGCGCGGCGACCCTGCACCATCACCAATGGAAGCGATATGCCGATCCTGTTCATCGCCACAGTGTTATTTCAGCTCGCCCTCGCCATACACGTCGCCAAAACCGGGCGCCAGTTGTACTGGATCATGATCATCGTGATGCTGCCCTGGATCGGCGGAGTGGCCTACCTTGTGGCCGAAGTGTTGCCTGGGCTGCGCAACGACCCGACGGCCCGGCGTGCGCTGCGTACCATCGGTGAAAAATTCAACCCTGAAAAGAATCGGCGCCGCATTGAAGCCGAGCTGCAGGTCGCGGACACCTTGGAGAACCGCAAGCGCTTGGCCGAAGAATGCATGAAGCTCGGCGATTTCGACAGCGCAGCGTTTCTGTATCAACGCTGCCTGACCGGCGTATACGCCAACGAGGCCAACTTCATGCTTGGCCTGGCCAGTGCTCAGGCTGAGCTCGGGCAATTTGCCGAGTGCCGACAAACGCTGGAAAAACTCATCGCTGCCAATCCCAACTATCGATCAGCGGATGGGCATTTGCTCTACGCTCGCTCTCTGGAGCAAGTGGGTGAGACTGCCAAAGCGCTCGAAGAATATGCCGTGCTGGAGACCGCCTTCCCCGGTGAGGAGGCGCGCTGCCGCTACGCATTATTGCTGATGCGCGATGGCCAGGCCAGCGACGCGCGACGCGTGTTTCAGGCGATGCTGGATCGCGAAAAAATAGCGCCCTCCTATTATCGGAAGAAAGAACGCGAATGGCTCGACCAGGCGCGCGCCGCGTTGAACTCGATCTGAATCACGCACTGCGACGTTGCCGGGTGTCGCTGTCAGAGCCGCTGCTGCTTCCAGTGCTGGCGCAACAGGTCGGCTGTCTGGCGCGGCTGTTCCATCATCGGCATGTGCCCGCACCCTTTCAGTATCTCAATACGGGCCAGTGGCAACCCGACGCGGAATGCCTCTACCGAACTGACGTCCAGTAGCTGGTCGCGGTCGCACCAAAGCACAAGCGTTGGCGCGGAAATCTCCGACAATTTGGATTGCAGGAAGTAGCGTGACTTGATACTGGTGACGCGGCGGACGATTCCGTTCCACAACCAGGCGCGCGCAGCATTACGCTCGGCATAGGCGAAACGCAGACGACGCGGCGCGAATGGTGGATGCTCGAATGTCATCCGCATGAACGCGTCAAACTTCTCCACTGACTCGGTGGCGAAAGGATTCTCGCCGCGCTCCAGGAGTGCCTGAAATGCATTTGGCGTGAACGGAACGCCTGCCGCATTCATCAGCGTCAGCGTTTGCACGCGTTCTGGATAGCGTGCTGCAAATACACCAGCCGCGTGCCCGCCCATGGAATGGCCGACGAGGTGAAACCGGCTCAACTTCATTGCATCGGCGAATTCGCGCAGACGCTCGACCTGCGCGCTGATGCGGTAATCGTTATCCAACGCTTCGGCGCTTTCGCCGAATCCTGCTTGATCCGGGGCGATCAGTCGGTAGCCGTCGGTCAGATGCGGCGCCAGCAACAACCAATTTTCCTTGCTGCCGGCCATGCCATGCAGCAGCAGCACAGGCTCACCTGTGCCGCCCTCGGTATAGCGCCACGCGACCCCTCGCACAGGAACGCTGGCGACGTGCATTCCGGCGTAGACACGCTGGGCGGCGAAGTAGCCGTCAAGCATCCAGCCCGGAAATAACCAATAGACCGCGACGACACCGACAATCGCCGCGCACACCACGCCGACGAACCAGCGGAGGGCACGGCAACGCTTGTTGGGGGCGTTCATGCGGGCAGTGTTTCACGTCTGCTTCCGCTGCTGCAACCGGTAAGCACCAATGGAAGAACGCGGGTTCCGCTCTTCGCCGCCAGGCACACCCCACTGCCGTGGCGAGTGGGCGTGCGCCGCGTGCAGCGCGCAGTCAACGTGGCCGATAGCCGAGAATTGCGTCTACTGTGCCCTGCGCGATCGGGTGGTAGCCCGGTCGCGCCACCGCATAGACCTCGAGTGCCCACGACTTGTTTCCGGCTGTCTTGGCCAATTCGGTCCATAGTGGCACCATCAGTTTGCGTCGACCGATGCCAATCAGGTGCGCCTTGAGCGCAGCGCGCATGGGCGCGTAGTCGGCGCGGATACCGGCCAGATAAAAGCGGAAGGCGATTTCGCCGTTGCCGGTGCCGGTAAGTTTGTATTGCGCGTCGAGTTCGGCGAGTTTTTCTGCCTTGAGATCATCCGGCAGGCCATTGAGGAAATGCAACCATTCGCCCGTCGTCCAGACCTTGGCATTGAGCGTCGCCGCGTCGCCACCGGCAATGAACGCCTTGAGCGCCGCATCGATACGTTCCAGCAGCGGCGACTGTGATGGCTGCGCATGCGTCGGGATGCCCGGCCGGTACAGCCACTCGTCGACTTCGGCACGCGTCATCGCGGCACCGGCTTGATCGAACAGCCGCTTGCCGAAGAAGGCGAGGAACTCGTCCGTGCCGACACTCTGGAATGCATGCCCGTCAAACCAGTCGCGAATCACCGCATCAAATTTCTCGCGCCCAAAACGCTGCTCCAGCATGCGCAGCATCCATTCGCCCTTGGTATAGGGCACACCCGAAAAAGCATCATCCGGGTCTCGGCCTGCGAGCGTCAGTACCAGATGCTGGTCGATCTCAGGCAGTGCTTTTATTTCTTCCAGCAGCTCGTGCTGACCAACAACCTGCTGCGCGCGCGCCTGCTCTACGCCGTACACCGCTTCAACGATACGGTTCTCGACATAACTGGTGAAGCTCTCATTCAACCACAGATCGCGCCAACTGGCGTTGGTGACCAGATTGCCTGACCAGGAATGAGCGAGCTCGTGTGCGATCAAACTGGTCAAGGATTTGTCGCCGGCAATGACCGTCGGCGTGATGAACGACAGGCGCGGATTCTCCATGCCGCCAAACGGAAATGAAGGCGGCAGAATCAACAGGTCGTAACGACCCCAACGATACGGGCCATAGAGTTTTTCTGTGGCATCGATCATTGTTTCGGTGTCTTCAAATTCCTTGGCGGCAGCATCAAGTCGACCGGGCTCGGTGTAGACACCGCTGCGCGGACCCATCGCTTTGTAGGCCAGGTCGCCCGCGGCAATGGCGAGCAGATACGACGGAATCGCCTGCGGCATATTGAATCGATAGCCGCCCTGCCCGGTTGCGGCCGGGTCGTTGTTGGCGCTCATCACCACACGAATGCCGGCGGGCGCGGTGATGCGTGCATCGTAGGTAAAACGTACGGCGGGCGTATCCTGCAACGGAACAAAACTACGCGCATGAATGGCCTGCGCCTGGGAAAACATGAATGGCAATTTCTTGCCCAGCGTCTGCACCGGCTCAAGCCATTGCAGGCCCGAGGCGCGCGGCGAAGTATGGTAGTAAACACGAACCTTGGGCGCCTGCTGCGACAATCGAATCGTCAACTGGCGACCAAACGCAGGATGCTTTGGCGCGAGCGCGAATGGCGCCTGTTTCCAGTGCCCCTGACCATCGGACGCGAGCACACGCTCAATCGTCAGTTCACGCGTGTCCAGATCCAACGTGCGCGCTGCCGGTTTGTGCCAGTCCAGCTGCAATTCGGCAAATCCGCTGAGGCGCTTGCGCTCGAAGTCTACGTCCAGATCGAGAAAAACATGGCGAATGCGCACCTCATCGAGATGGGCGAAGCTGTGTTCGTCGCGCGAAATTTCGGCGACAGCCGGGGCCGACAGGCCCAACCAAAGCATTGCGAGCAACACCGAAAGCCACCGCATGCGCTACCTCCCGTCCAGTTGTAGCCACCGAGTGTAACGCTGCAGACGCATTCAACGAATGCCCAACGGCAAGGTTGCGCGGCGAATCAGGCCTTGACGCCGGTATGGATGGCGACAATACCAGCGCTGAGATTGCGGAAGTCGACGCGGTCGAACCCGGCGTCAAGCATCAGACGACGCAGCGCTTCCTGGTTCGGGTGCTTGCGGATCGACTCGGCCAGATAGCGATAGCTGCCGGCATCGCCAGCGAACAGCTTGCCCAGACGTGGCAGAATTTCGAAACTGTGCAAGTCATAGAACGGCTTGAGCAGCGGTTCACAGACTTCGGAAAACTCCAGCACCATGGCCTTGCCGCCGGGTTTCAGCACTCGATACATCTCGCGCAGCGCGGCGGACTTGTCGGTCACATTGCGCAAGCCGAAGGCGATGGTGATGGCATGGAAATGCTGATCCGGAAACGGCAGTGACTCGGCATCAAGGCGAACATAGCGCACTTGCCCGACCACGCCGCGATCGGTGAGTCGGTCGCGGCCGACGCCGAGCATTTCGGCATTGATGTCTCCGATAACGACTTCGCCGTCACGTCCAACACGATCGACCATCAGCGCCGCAATGTCGCCGGTACCGCCGGCCAGATCGAGCACGCGATCGCCGAGGCGAACGCCGCTGGTGGCAACAAAGTGACGCTTCCACAGCCGGTGAACACCGAAACTCATCAGGTCGTTCATCAGGTCGTACTTGCCAGCGACCGACGAAAACACTTCGCCCACCAGACGCGTTTTCTCGCCCGGCGCGACTTTGCGAAAACCGAAATCGACGTCGCCGGGATCAGGGGAAGTCATGCGCGTTGCCGAGGGGGATTGGCGCGCATTGTAGACGATCCGTGGCAGCGGCTTGCGGCTGCGTGCAGGCATTGCGCCAACATCGTTATCCGCGGCTGGGGGCCGCGCCCTCAGTGGCTCCAACATTTCTTACATGTCCGGCCCTGGCCAGCAAGTCCAGATACTTTTGCCAATACTCGCCCTGATGCTTGCCAAAATCGTAAAGCGTTGCCCAGGAATAGAGGCCGGTGTTGTGCCCATCATCAAAGCTGATCTGCACGGCATAATTGCCAACCGGATTGATGGCGTCGATGTTTACGCCTTCCTTGCCAAGCTGCAGCACTTCCTGTCCCGGCCCATGCCCTTTTACTTCGGCGCTGGGCGAATGCACGCGCAGGAACTCCGCGCTGAAGCGGAAGGTTTCTTCGCTGTCGAAGCGAACTTCCAGCACGCGCGAGACGCGATGCAGTTTGATGTCAACCGGCCAGGGCGAAGTCATGCGCAGCTACTGCTTGATGCCGGGTTCGATGGCACTGATGTCTTCAAGCGCGGGCGCAGTTCCGGCCACTTCACACAGGGCCAGTGCATAGGGCTCCTGCATGCTGATCGCCGAAACTTCTTCCAGACCGAACGCAGATGATTCGCGCAGCCACTCTGCGTGCGGGGAGATTTCCTGCAGGTTGAATCCATCGTTGTCGAAACCGAGCAGCTTGCCGATGTAACACACCTCGCTCTCGGCCTCGGTATCCACGTAGACGCTGATGACCGGGGCCTGGCTGGAGGCATAGGTCAGCGCTTCACGAAAATCGTCCAACGGAAATTCGGCCAGCAGCTGCGGCTCGAGTTTGCGCAGCGCGATCGCGCGTTCCAGGAAACTGGCGTGTTGATCCGGGGCTTCCAGGCGCGTGACATCGCGATAACGCAGCACGAAGTAACCATCGAAGCCGATGTAGTCACCCAGCACCCACAGCAGGAATCGCTCCTTGCCAACAGCAGCGACATAGCCGGTGAAGCTGCCCGGCTCCATCTGTTCACGCCAGACCCGCACCAGCGTGCGTGCGCGCATCGCCTCGCGGAGGCGGGCGGGTACAGACCTTGGGCGTAGTTCAACAATCTTGTTCATGTGCGCAGTTTAGCGGGGCTAGCTGGAGCGTGCATTCGAATCTGGTGCGGCGCGTTCCTGGGCTGCTCGCACTTGATCTGTGATGACGCGCCACGTAGGCCAGGATCAAAGAATGTACCGAGACAGGTCTGGATTGCCGGCCACTTCGCCCAACTCCAGATCGACCTGGGCGCGATTGATCAGCAGTTCCTCGCCGCCTCGTTCGTCGGCGTCGAAGGAAACCTTCTCAAGCAGACGCTCAAGCACCGTGCTCAATCGACGCGCGCCGATATTTTCCTGCGACTCGTTCAAGGCACAGGCGATCTCAGCCAACCGTTCGATGCCCGAGGTATCGAAACGAATGTTCACGCCTTCGGTGCGCAGCAACGCGGCATATTGTTTGGTCAGCGCTGCTTGAGGCTCGGCCAGGATGCGCTTGAAGTCCTCGACATTGAGCGCCTGCAATTCGACGCGAATCGGAAAGCGACCCTGCAATTCAGGAATCAGATCGCTGGGCTTGGCGACATGGAAGGCGCCGGAGGCAATGAAAAGCACATGATCGGTTTTCACCGGGCCGTGTCGGGTGCTCACCGTCGATCCTTCCACCAGCGGCAAAAGGTCGCGCTGCACGCCTTCGCGCGAGACGCCCGCGCCGCCCCAGTCCGAGCGCTGGCAGACCTTGTCGATCTCGTCGATGAACACAATGCCACGTTGCTCCGCGGCCTCCAACGCCTCAGCACGCACCTCGTCCTCGTTCAGCAGTTTGCCGGCTTCGTCTTCCAGCAGCTGCGGCAACGCCTGTTTCACAGTCAACTTGCGCTTCTGCGACTTCTGCCCGCCCAGCGAGGAAAACATCTGCTTGAGCTGTTGGCTCATTTCTTCCATGCCCGGAGGCGCCATGATCTCGACGCCGGTGTTGAGCGAGAAGTCCAGCTCAATCTCACGCTCGTCGAGCTTGCCCTCGCGCAGCATCACGCGAAACTTCTCGCGCGTGCGCGAATCCTCATCGCTCAGTTTGGGCTCTTCGCCCCACACGCGCACGCCCTGTGTGCGCGGCAAGAGCGCATCCAGCACGCGTTCCTCGGCATTGGCCTCAGCCTGGGTGCGCACGCGCAGCTTGGCCTGTTCACGCACCCGCTTGACGGCATGGTCCATCAGATCGCGGACGATGGTTTCGACGTCCTTGCCGACATAGCCCACTTCAGTGAACTTGGTCGCCTCGACTTTCACGAACGGGGCGTTCGCCAACTGCGCCAGGCGCCGCGCGATTTCGGTCTTGCCAACGCCGGTCGGCCCAATCATCAGAATGTTTTTGGGCGTGACTTCGTTGCGCATCTCAGGATCGAGCTGCATGCGCCGCCAGCGGTTACGCAAGGCGATGGCCACGGCGCGCTTGGCCTGGTCCTGGCCGATAATGTGTTTGTCCAGTTCCTGGACAATTTGGCGTGGCGTGAGTTCGGACATGGTCGCGTCGGTTGCTTACAGAAGTCTGCAGATGCGTGCGGCGCCGGCTTTTTCAAGGCGGAAGGGCTATTTGCGGGCAGCGCCGGGCGGCGATTGAATGCAAGGCCCGCAACCCGATGCTGCGGCGCGCGCCGACCGCGACCGGGAAAACTCCGCTGTACGCGGCCCTATGTCCGAGTTTCGCGCACGGGGATGAGGCCAACGTTGTTGGCTTTTCGCTGCAATGTTCAGGGTGGGGATTTAGATTCCCTATCCCAAGAACTGCTGGTATAGACAAGAGCCCGCCAGCGTTGCAGTTCGCGCACGCCCGACGGCCATTTTGTGCGGATACCAGCCCGAGCGGGCGTGCGACCAGTGAGAGACCCATGTCTGACAAGCAAATGACCGGTGCCCAAATTGTGGTGCGCGCTCTGCACGACCAAGGCGTTCGCCACATCTTTGGCTATCCCGGCGGCGCGGTACTGCCGATTTACGACGCATTGTTCCAGCAGGACGATATTGAGCACGTGCTGGTACGCCACGAGCAGGGCGCGGCGCACGCGGCCGAAGGCTACGCGCGGTCTACCGGCAAAGCCGGCGTGCTGCTGGTCACCTCAGGTCCGGGCGCCACCAATGCCGTCACCGGACTCACCGACGCGATGATGGACTCGATCCCTCTGGTCTGCATCACCGGGCAGGTGCCGACGCATCTCATTGGTACCGACGCGTTCCAGGAATGCGACACGGTGGGCATCACCCGCGCCTGCACCAAGCACAACTTTCTGGTCAAGGACGTGGCCGATCTGGCACGCGTGCTGCACGATGCGTTCTATATCGCCACCACCGGCAGACCCGGCCCGGTCGTAGTCGATATCCCCAAGGACGTGCAGTTCAAGCTGGGCGAATATGTCGGTCCGTCCAACATCCTGCATCGCACCTACCGGCCGCGCACCCAAGGCGATCCGGCGCGCATCGCACAGGCAGTGGAGCTGATGGTCAATGCCAAACGCCCAGTGTTCTACACCGGCGGCGGCGTGATCAACTCCGGCACGCGCGCATCCACTTTGCTGCGCGAACTGGTGGCACTGACCGGCTTCCCGATTACTTCGACACTGATGGGACTGGGTGCATTCCCGGCCAGCGATTCCAAGTGGTTGGGCATGCTCGGCATGCATGGCACCTACGAAGCGAATCTGAGCATGAACCGCTGCGACGTGATGATCAATATCGGCGCGCGCTTCGATGATCGTGTCACCGGACGCCTGGACCTGTTTTCTCCGGGTTCGAAGAAGATCCATGTCGACATCGACCCCTCTTCGATCAACAAAAATGTACGTGTTGAAGTGCCCATAGTCGGCGACTGCGCCGAGGTGCTCACGGAGCTGATTGAGGGCTGGAAGGCGCGCAGCAGCGGCGCCGATCGCACCGCGCTGGCGGCCTGGTGGACGCTGATTGAATCCTGGCGCGCGCGCAAATCACTGTCCTATCAGGCTTCGATTGACACCATCAAACCGCAGTACGCGGTCGAACGTCTGTATCAGCTGACGCGCCAGCGCAAGACCTTCATCACCACCGAAGTTGGACAACACCAGATGTGGGCGGCGCAGCACTATCGCTTCGAAGAACCCAATCGCTGGATGACCTCTGGAGGCCTCGGCACGATGGGTTATGGCATTCCCGCCGCGATTGGCGTGCAGGTAGCGCATCCCGATGCGCTGGTCATCGACATCGGCGGTGACGCCAGTGTGCAGATGACTATGCAGGAAATCTCCACCGCAGTGCAATATCGATTGCCGATCAAGATTTTCATCCTCAACAATGAATACATGGGCATGGTGCGCCAGTGGCAGCAACTGCTGCATGGCGGCCGCTATGCGCATTCCTATTCCGAGTCGCTACCGGACTTCGTCAAGCTGGCGGAGGCCTATGGCGCCAAGGGCATTCGCGCCATCAAGCCCGATGAACTGGACGCGAAGATCAACGAGATGATCGATTATGACGGGCCGGTGATCTTCGATTGCGTCGTCGACAAGCTGGAAAATTGTCTGCCGATGATCCCGTCCGGTGCGCCGCACGACGAGATGATTCTGCCCGACAACCAAGAATCCGCTGGCGTTTCCGACGCCGGCAAGATGCTCGTCTAGTCCAAGGACCCAACACCATGGCACAGCAACCCGCCTCCGCGTATTTCCTGGTCGACAAGCATGCGCGCGACACCAAGGCAACATTGTCGATCCTGGTCGACAATGAAGTCGGCGCCCTTGCCCGCGTCGTCGGTCTGTTTGCCGCCCGCGGCTACAATATCGAGTCGCTGACTGTTGCCGAGACCGACCATCAGAAGCACACCTCACGCATCACCATCGTCACCCGCGGCTCGGCTGACATGATCGAGCAGATCAAGGCACAGATCGGGCGCCTGGTCCCAGTGCATAAAGTTGTCGATCTGAATCTGGACAAATCCGGTGTCGAGCGGGAAATGGCCTTGCTCAAAGTAGTCGGCGCTGGCGACCTGCGCGCCGAGGCGTTGCGCCTGTCCAAGGTATTTCGCGCCCGCGTGATCGATATCACGCATACCAGCTTCACCTTTGAAGTGACCGGCTCGCCGGTCAAGATCGAAGCCTTCATCGAATTGATGATGCCGCTGGGTATGGTCGAAGTCAGCCGCACCGGTGTGGTGGCGATCAGCCGTGGCATCGAGGCGATGTAGGGGATGCGCGTTCCTGCGATATCGGCACGCTTGCTGCATCGCTCCTAAGCCATAATGCGCGATGGCCCGCATCCCCAACGCATTCATTGACGACCTGCTGTCCCGCGTCGATATTGTCGAGGTGATCGAGTCGCGCGTGCCGCTCAAGCGCGGCGGGCGTGATCACAAGGCCTGCTGCCCGTTCCACGATGAGCGCTCACCCTCATTTACGGTCAGCTCGTCCAAACAGTTCTACCACTGCTTCGGCTGTGGCGTACACGGCTCGGCGATCAAGTTCCTGATGGACTACGACCGCATGGAGTTCGTCGATGCGGTGGAAGATCTGGCGCAGCGCGTCGGTCTCAAAGTGCCCTACGAGGGCGGCGTTGGTCCACGCCAAACGACCGGAGAAGGTGATGAGATGTACGCGCTGCTCGATTCGGCGGCGAAGTTCTATCAACGCCAACTTCCCGGCAGCGAGAAATCGCAGGCGTATCTGAAGAAACGCGGACTCGATGCCTCGATTGTGCAGCGCTTCGGTATCGGTTACGCGCCGGACAGCTGGGATGCACTGAAGTCTGCGCTCGGCAGCGATGAGACACGCATCAAATTACTCGACAAGGTCGGCATGCTTTCCAGCGGCGAACGTGGCTCGAGCTACGACAAATTCCGCGATCGACTGATCTTTCCGATCCACGACCGTCGCGGCCGGGTGATTGCATTTGGTGGCCGCGTGATGGGCGATGACGATGGCCCGAAATATCTGAACTCGCCCGAGACCCCCCTGTTCCACAAGGGGCGCGAACTGTTTGCCCTGCACCAGGTAAGGTTGACGCACAGCAAGATCGCGCGCCTGATCGTAGTTGAGGGCTACATGGATGTGATCGCCCTGTTCCAGTTCGGCATCACCCAGGCGGTAGCGACGCTCGGCACTGCAACCACCAAGGATCACGCCGAACTTCTGTTTCGCAACTCTGCTGATGTCTACTTCTGCTTCGATGGTGACCGTGCTGGCCGCAGTGCGGCGTGGAAGGCGGTGGAATCGGTGCTGCCACGGATGAAGGATGGACGCCAGGCATTTTTCATGTTCCTGCCCGATGGAGAAGATCCGGATTCATTGATTCGCAACGAAGGGTCCGAGGGTTTCGAGCAACGTCTGCGCGACGCGACGCCGCTGTCCGAGTTTTTTTTCGCGCACCAGGAAACCGAAACTGATTTGAACACAGCCGATGGACGCGCGCGCCTCGCCGAGAAGTGCCGAGCACATATCGCATCGATACCCGACGGTGCGTTCCGCGATCGCATCACCGAGATGCTGGTCGAGAAAAGCACCATCAAGTGGAATTTCGCACCCAGCCTCACCGGCACCATGCGCGACAAGGCCAGTGAAATGCTCGACGAACGCCTGGCCAATGCCCGTGGGCAGCGCACTGATCAAGGCGTTGCCATGCCTGAGCCGATGCGCCGGGCTCCCAGTGGCGGCACCAATCCACGCCGCAGCCTGGTGCGCACCGCGATCGCCTTGCTACTGCAGCAACCCGCGCTGGCCACGCACATCGAGCCACCGTACGTATTTGCGATCCTGCGCCAGCCCGGAGTTCCGTTGCTGATGGAAATCCTTTCAATCTGCATGAGTCGCCCCGACATCACCATGTCGGTGCTCCTCGATCAGTTTGAGGGCCGAGCCGATCATGCAGCATTGACAACTTTGGCGTTGATGGAATTTCCGACAGCGCCCGAGCAATGGAAAGCCGAGTTTCTCGACACGCTGGAACAGCTCAACCGGCAAACCGCTCAGCAACGCGTCGATGAATTACTCAGCAAACAGCAGCACGGACAGCTCTCAGAATCCGAGAAGGATGAGTTGCGTGATCTGTTGCGCAGCAAGTCGCAGAGCAGACCCCGCTGAATGGAATCCGTGCGCAAGGTGATGCGAACCCCACCGTCGCAGCAGCGCCCTAAGGCGCTACCGTTCTGGCAGCACTTGCCGTCGATCTTCAGCTACCCGCTGCGCGCAGGCGCCTTCAGTACGATTCTGTTGTTGGCGATTTTGCGCTTACTTGATCCGTTGCTGGGTCTGATGGCATTGAACTTCATTTTCAACACGCTGTTCAGTGCGGTGGTGCATTTTCTGATTGCACTGAGCCTGTATCGCTACGCCGTGCAGGTGCTGCTCGATACCTCCGAAGGCAAGCTCGATCCGCCCGAATACAGTTTCGGCGTCGAGAAAAATCAGGCCACCGACCAGATCAAACTGCAGATTCTGCTTCTGGGTGCCAGCGTGCTCGTGTTTCTGTTCGTGGGACTGAAAGCCGGTCTGATCACGGCAGCGGTGCTGTCGTTGATCACGCCAGCAGCGACCATGTCACTGGCGTTGCAGCGCAGCCTGTGGATCGCACTCAATCCAGTCATGTGGGTCAGAGTGATCATTGGGTTTGGCCCGCCTTACCTGGCGGTGGCGGCGCTGAGCCTGGCATACGGCTTGTTGCAGCTGCTGGCGCTCGCCTTCATGCCGGATTCGTTGCCACGCATCATCGCCATTCCATTGTTCTGGTGGCTCAGCCACTACGCGGTCGTTTCCAGTTTTCACGCAATGGGATATCTGATTCTGCTGCATCACGAAGAGATCGGGCACTACGCGCCTGCGGATATCGTGCTGCCCAAGCAACGTCATCAACGGGACCCTGACCAGTTGCTGCTCGATGAAGTCAATTGCGATGCCGAGCAGGGCAACAGCGCGCGGGCGATACAGACACTGCGGCAACATCTCGATGCACGCGGCGGCACGCAGATGGCACATGATCTGTATCGCCAATTGTTGACCAGCAGCGATGACCAAGTCGAACTCGCCAGGCACGCGCGCCAGTATGTCGGCGTGCTCATGGCGCAGGGCGCAGGCGTCAAGGCGATGCAGATGCTGCAAGTCTGTATCGACGCCGATGCGGGCTACTGTCCCAATGAAGCTAACGAGTTGTACCCGCTCGCCGTGGCGGCTTCGAAATACGGCAAGCATGAGTTGGCGGTGCGCGTGGTATTGAACGGCATGAAGTGCTTCGTCAAGTCTCGCGAGATTCCCGACTGCGCCCTGTTGGCTGCGCGGCTGTTGTCGGAAAAGCTGAGTGACGACGCCCAGGCGCGACAATTGCTGACCGAGGTCAAAGCGCGTTTTCCGCAGTGCGCTCAGATCACCGAGATCGATCGATACATCACGCGTCTCGACGCGTTCAAGAAGCCGGTGTAACGGTTGCAGCGTGCGCGCAGCTCTGCACTGCATTGCGAACAAATTTCGATGGGCGAGCGCGTCAACCGCATGAACAGCACCAACTTGAACATCAGGCACGCCCGCGACGGCCTCTGGCTCGCGGCCATTGCTGCAGTGCTGTTCTCGGCCAAGGCGATCCTGGCCAAGTTCCTGTACCGCTATGGCATCGACGCGGTGACGCTGATCATGTTGCGCATGCTGTTTTCATTGCCGGTGTTTGCCACGGTTGCCCTCATTGAAACCTGGCGCGCACACCGAAATGGCAATCGCCTCAGCTGGCGCGAGTGCGGGCACATCGTGGTGCTCGGTTTTTTTGGTTACTACCTGTCCAGCTTTCTGGATTTCTGGGGACTGCAGTACGTCAGTGCATCGCTCGAACGACTGATCCTGTTTCTCAATCCATCGCTCGTCGTGTTGATTGGCGTGCTGTTCCTGCGCCGGCCGGTGGCACGCGCGCAATGGATTGCGATGCTGGTCAGCTACGTTGGCATCGTGCTGGTGTTCTGGGAAGGGCTGCGCCTGGGCGGCTCCAAAGTTGCGCTCGGCAGTGCATTGGTATTCGCTGCTGCGCTCAGCTATGCACTGTACTTGCTGATGTCCGGCGCGCTGGTCAAACGCGTCGGCAGTCTGCGCCTCGTTGCGTACGCGATGTGTGTCTCCACCGCCGCCTGCATCATCCAGTTCGTGTTGATCCACCCGTTTCAGACGCTGCAGCAACCGGCTGCGGTCTATGGACTATCGGTGATCAATGCGCTGTTCTGCACTGTGGTTCCGGTCTATCTCACCATGTTCGCCATAGCCCGCATCGGCCCCGCCGCCACCGCGCAGACCGCGATGATCGGGCCAGTGTCATTGGTGTTTCTGGGATGGTGGCTGCTCGGCGAGCACATCACTGCAATGCAATTGGCCGGCACCGCCATCGTCATTGCCGGCATATGGTTGTTGACTCGGGTAAAGCCAATCGAACTCAGCAGGCAGGAACCTTGATGACTCACCGGCGACGATCGGCTTTCTTTCCCGTTTCGAATGCGCCCAATTCAACTACGCTGACTCAGCCACCACTGCCGCTTCGCGCACGGAGCTTCCCAAAGGCGATCCACTAATCCAAGCGGACACGGGGCCGTCTGGCGGATGAAAGCGCAGCGCGCTGACATCCGCCGAAGGGCCTCACGGCTAGTTGCAACTCGGTAACAGCACTTGCGCGTCTTCGAAGCTCGATTGCATCAAGCGATCATCATTGCAGGCGGGTCCGCCTTCAAACAGCAGGGCGTTGATGCCAGCCGGACGATAGCTGCCGAATTGCCCGTCCTGGATATTGAGCCGCCATTTGTTGACACCCAAACGCGTGGCACGTGCGGAAAAGTCATGCCAGCCCACGGTGTTGTTGACGCCTGGCGTCGACGGACCGTAGAAGCGGAAGCTCCAACCGTACTGGTTGAAGTTGGCATTGTGGAAAGTCAGTTCGACCGTAGCCTGGGCACAGTTCTGAATGTCAAAGCGCACCAGATCCTGTGGATAGCTAAAGAAGCTTGGGCCGCCGTTGACAAAATCGCGTCCATTGCGCGCTGCCAGTTTGGCTTGAACATCCACCGCCTGGGCGCAAGCTCCGCCACTGCCAGAAATGATGTCGCTGGTGAAAAAGCCGCCGGCTCCGTGAACCGCATCGCCCGGGCCGCGCAACAGGACCACGCTTGAACCCACGGCGCCTTGCAGCGCGTCGCCGGTGCCATCGCCATTACCGTCGCCACCGTTGGGCGCGTTGTTTTCGGTGCCATCCGGTATACCGTCGCCATCCTCATCGGGTACCTGCTCGATGCTCCAGACGCCGGTGACGGTGCCGGCATGCAAGATGGTGGAGTTGAACGGATCGAGCTCCAAAGCCAACGCGGCATACGCCGGCAGGCCAACACTGATTGATCGCCAGTTCGCGCCGCCATCGTCGCTGCGATAGACCGCGCCAGGATTGGTGATTGAACCGCTACCCGAGGCATAGAGGATGTTCGGCGCAATTGGATCTACCAGAAGATCGCGGATATCGACCCTGGAAGCGATCCCGGTTGCTGACTCGGTCCACGTCACGCCACCGTTGATGGTCTTGTAAATTGAGCCGCTGGTTGGACTGATTTCGGCGTCGACAACTGAAGCCCAAAGCGTATTTCCATCGGTGGGGTGAATGGCCAGAGACAACACGCTGAAACCAGTATTCGTAGTGCCGACGATGCGCGGCAATCCGCCTGCGCCGTTCGGGCCGCTGGCGTGCACCCAGGTGGCGCCGGCATCGTCGCTGCGGAATACGCCGCTGGCGCGATCGGTGCCTGGCGTAATGATGCTGGCGAAGGTCCCGATGTAGAGCCGATTCGAGTTGGTTGGATCGATCAGGATATTGACTGGCGTGATCCGCGCAGCGTTGTCTGACGGCGGTAGCGTCGAGTCCAGCGCCACCCATTGCACGTCCGGCAGACCCGCGCCATTCAACACCGTGGTGTCGGCATTGTCAGTGCGCATTACCCGATGCGTGAAGCCCGCAGTTGGCGCACCGCTGGATGTGGCATACAGACGATGCAGGGTTCCAGACGCGCAGATCGGCCCGGTTGGGTTGACAATCGGAAGCACGCAGGAACGCGGATCAAGCTCAGTATCGCGTGAGGTGCCGATATCGACGAACGTCGTAGCACCAATCGTGCGCGTTGGCAGATTTCCATCCATGCGTGTCCAGCTGATGCCATTGTTGCGACTGCGATAGAGGCTCGAATTACGAGCAGCTAAAGGTGAGAGCGCCGAACGCCCACCGGCGTAAATAATCGAGCTGACTTCTGCACCCGGCGAGGTTCCAGCCGACAGCGGGTCGATTGTCAGCGTCCGCAATGCCGCAGCCTGCAGACCATCGTTGGAGGTAAGCCAGGACGCGGCGCCATCCACTGACTGGTAGAGGCCGGGTGAGGACGAAACGCCGTCGGTAAACCCGGCAAATATCAATTGCGCGCCGCTACCACTGGCCGTGGAAGGATTGGGATTGATCGCAAGCGAACGCAGCGACGCTGCCGCCAGACCGTTGTTGATCGACGTACCACTCCACGCTGTCCCCGCAACGGGTCGGCGCATTACGCCCGCGCCTTGGGTTGGCGCCCAGATAAAAGTGCCGGCAGCAGGGTAATTGGGATCGAATACCACTTCGTTCACCGACGCCGTGACTTGGTTGCCCAGCGCGTCCAGATAAGTAGCATTGGCAGTCAGGTCGGTCACTTGCGGCGCGAAACTCGCGCCGCCATTCGTTGACTGATTCTTGCCCAGCCATACCTCCATTGCTACCGTCGGATGGGCGCTCACGAAACCAAATGTCGACGCCTGTTTCGCCCATAGTCCGCCATCGTCATCACTGCGATAGACGTACGTATCGAAATCGCTGCCGCCGACGATGTACGCCGTGCTGGCAGCGCCGAAACTGATCGAGGTGACCCCTGGCTGATCGGCAGTGATGGTCGGTTCGGACAGAACGCTTGTCCAGGTCGTACCGCCATTAATGCTGCGAAAAAGCATCGGCCGCAGCAGCGGCGGTGGTGTGCCATTGTTCCAGGGCTGCAAGCCAGCCAACATCCGGTTGGCGTTGGTTGGATCCGCGCTCACCACACTAAACCCTACATCTGCAGGTAGCCCGGTGCCGGCCGCGGCGAAGGTCGCACCACTATCGATGGAGCGCAGCACCATCGTGCCGGCGACCGGAAGCGGCGTTCCGTTGATATCTGTGTTGACGCCCAGGGAGATAAACACCTGATTGCTGACGCCGGGGACATCGGTGATGGATGTGACTGTGGTGTCCGCCGGCAACATATAACCCGTAGGCGCCCAGTTGAGCGCTGAGTCCGTCGTCCTGTATAGACGTCGATCATTGGAAAACGCGTACAGTGTCGACGGGCTATCGGCGTCGACAACGAAGGGCAGGCTCAGAGTCAACCCGGCGAGACCACTCTCCGCGCGCGACCAGGAGGCGCCGCGGTTTGTCGTCTTGAACAGCCCCCCGCCCGTGTTTGCATAGATGGTTGTGGGCACGCTGGGATTGAATTTCAACGAGTAGACGATGCCGCCATGCGGTCCGCCACTGGTCCAAACACCCGGACCTGCAAACGCGATCGCAGGAACAGCGATCAAGATCGATTTCGCTAACCACTTGCGCATAAGTCCCCTCAAGTAAACCCAATACAGTCGGCGCCAATCCTAGTCCCATAACGCAACAAGTTCATCACCGCTCATTGCGGCGTGCAGAGGCGTTCAGGTTTGTGATTGTCACAAGATGAAAAGGCGTCCGTCTCCGATCACACCCAATGAAGCGCGTGATCGGGACCGCCCTTGAATAACAGTACGCAAAACGGCGGCGAAACCGGCAATCTGCCGTTCACCTGTCTGACAGGACATCAATCCGGGTCTGGCCAAGCGCTGCAGCTTACGCAGTCAAATATCTACTTCGGACGGCAAGCCGTTCCCCGCGCGCGCCCGAATCACCAGTGCGAACTCCGCTCTCGCGTCAAGCGTGAGCGGGAAATCATTGCATCACCGCGCCTGCGTCGCCGCCGGCCGCTTTGCTATGACCATCGCTTTGAGCGCGTTCAGCGCGGCGCTGAGGGCGTAGTCTTTGTGTAGCGCTTCGTCGAGGGGCTCTGCGGCGGCCTGCACTTCGCCGATGCTGACGCCGGGGGTCTCCAGATGTCCGGGCAGGCCCGCTTCGGTGGACAGCAGTTGCGCGGCGCGGTCGAGCGGTGCCAGTTGTACTTCGGCCAGCTCGATGTCCGGCACGATGCCCTGGGCCTGGATGCTGTGCCCTGCTGGAGTGAAGTAACGCGCAGTAGTCAGTTTGATGGCGCCGCCGGATTCGAGCGGCAGAATGTTCTGCACACTGCCCTTGCCGAACGTGCGCTTGCCCATGATCACGGCGCGGTGATGGTCCTGCAGCGCGCCTGCGACGATCTCGCTGGCCGAGGCACTGCCCGCGTCCACCAGCACCACGATAGAAGCGCCATCGATCAAATCACCGGGCGATGCGCTGAGGCTGAGTTTGGCTTCATCGATGCGACCGCGGGTGCTGACGATCAGACCCTCGTCGAGAAACGCGTCAACCGTTTCCACCGCAGCATTGAGCACACCGCCGGGGTTGTTGCGTAGATCCAGAACCAGGCCGCGCAGCGGTTTTTTGCTGGTGTGCAGTTTGCGCAGTTGCTCGCTCAAGTCGCGCGGGCTGGTCTCCTGGAACTGGCTGATGCGCAAATAGGCGTAGCCTGGCTGCAGCAAGCGCCCCTTTACCGAGCGCGTGCGAATCACTTCACGCATCAGGTCCACGACGACTGGCGCGCTCTCGGTTTCGCGGTCAAGGGTGAGCTTGACTCTGCTGCCGACCGGACCGCGCAATTTGTCGACAGCGTTCAGATCATTGCCCTGCATCTCGATGCCGTCGATCGCCAGAATGATGTCGCCGGATTTGACCCCGGCGCGGCTGGCCGGGCTATCGTCGATCGGCGCGATCACGCGCAGAAAGCCATCCACCATCAACACCTCCACACCCAGACCGCCATAGACGCCGCTGGTGTCTTCGTCCCACTGCTGCAGTTCGCTGGGCTCCAGATACTGACTGTGTGGATCGAGATGACTGAGCATCCCGCGAATTGCCGCATGCATCAGCTGATCGTCCGCAACTGGCTCGACATAGGCGTCTTTGATGGTGCGAAATACCGAAACGAACGTGCGGATGTCCTCATCGCTGATCGGGACTGACGCGACTGCTTCCGCTGGCGCGGGATCTGCCGCGTACACAGATGTGGACAGAATCGCGATTAAACCCGAGATCAGGAAAAGACGGACGAAGGGCGGTGATTTGCACATGGCGACATACTCAGAGGGTGGGGCTCGCGCAGCGGGCGCTGAGCATCGCGCGACGCTTGGAGCGGGTTGGACCCCAGTATGGCGCAGCGCAGGTTCAAACAACGTCAATTTCCTGCCTGTTCTTCCATCTCCTGCGCGCGCCTTTGTGCCGCTTCGTCGATCGTGTCCTGAACTGCTTTGGCCCTTTGCAGGGCATCAGTCTGCGTCTTGAACAGATGATCCTGGGCCAGGTTCGGGCTCGGCTGCGCCGCGGCGGCTGCGTCTGAACCGGATGCAGGCGGCGACGGGGCATCACTTTGGCAACCCAGCACACCGACAATGAACAGCGCAGACACGACACCTTTGCCGATTAACACGCTACGCATGGTGGTCTCCAATTGAAATGCGAACAAGGTCGATGGACACCCCATTCGACGGCTATGCTAGCGCCGAAATCCTGAGGATATCTTGCAATGCGCGCACGTTGGCGGCTGGACGGCAAGACCGCGCTGATCACCGGTGCCAGCCGGGGTATCGGCCGTGCCTGTGCCGAGGAACTGGCGGGACTGGGGGCAGATGTACTTTTGGTGGCGCGCGATGATGTCGTGCTGGAACAGACGCGAGCGGAAATTGCT
>JAWXCG010000024.1:0-38359 GCA_034440555.1 Pseudomonadota bacterium | reverse complement strand
CGCGGCGGAGGTCGTATTTGGATTGCGATGCGTGCTCATGATCATGCCCCTTTGATTGGGATAGCCGAATTGGGTTCGGAAAACAACGGATTCATTCGCGCTGCGGTAGCTGCAGGGGTCCCAGCGCCGTAAACGAGTCGGAAGGTGCACAGCCAGCGCCATACGCGGGATAGACCGCGCTGCTGTCGCGAAAACTCTTCAAGGTTTGGCCCAGGCCGTTCCAGCCGCGCTGTCGACAGCGGCGCAGGTAGGCAAAATCGATCTCAACGGCCATTACCTCGCGGCCGCTGCCGGCCTGATAAATCACCTCTCCGCCGGGACCACAGATGGCCGACCTGCCGAAGCCGAGCTCGCCTGCAACATTGACGTCGACGAAGTAGCACTGGTTGGTGGCGGCACTGGCGCGCACGATCGCGATCTCGACATCGCGATCGATGGTGTTGGTCATGGTCGGATGCAAGATCACCTCAGCGCCAAGGCTGCAAAGGGAGCGCGTGGTTTCTGGAAACCACATGTCATAACAGATTGAAATTCCGAATCGACCGACTTCGGGCACATCGAACACCAAGGCTTCGTTGCCGGCGGCGACACCACGTTCATAAGGCGCAAACGGAAACATCTTGCGGTAGCGACCGATTACTTCGCCCTGAGGATTGATGACCGGAGTCGTGTTGAATACCGCTCCGTCACGTTGCTCATACAGCGATCCGGGTAGCAGCCACAGGCCGTGCCGGCGGGCAACTTCGCAGAAAAAATGCTCCGCCGCACCGGGCAGACATTGCGCAAAGGCGGTATTTGCGCCAAAGCTGCACAACTCTCCGGCTACCACCATGCGCACCCACGGAAAGCGCTTGGCCACCGAAGCGATCTCGCCGGCGATGCGCTCGAGATTGTCGCCCGACGTCAACGCCAATTGCACACCGGCGATACCGAATCCGCGTGCCACGAATTTTTCTGGTGTGCCCAAGTCGCGTTCCCTTGCAGTGCGCAGTGCCAGCGACGTTAGCGATCAGCGCAGGGCATATTGAGTGCCAGTTGTTCGGCACCGATGGGGCCAGTTACATGCGCTTCGACCGTGCCAGCGATTTGCGCCCGGGCTGGCGTTGCGCCTCGCGAACCGCACAATATCCCGGACTTCTTAGCATTTTCGACGCTTACCGACAGCCCACGACACGCATCACTTCAAGTTGAAAGGCTGCCTTTTGATTTTGCCGTTGGACGTGCCGGTCGGATAATCACTGCGGTATCTGCCAGCAATCCATCACTTCCATACCAGCGCAGCTGATCGTTCTCGATCACCACCGCATAGCTGGCCACCTCGCCGTACGCCCACTGTGCCCATTGTCGATACCAGCGATCGTCCTCGATCCACCAATGGCCGCGATCGCAGTCCTCTTTGGCGTACCCAGCGGTGCCTACCAGCTCGCCGTTCTTGCGAATCTCCAGCGTGCATGGTTCGCCGTACACGGTGTTGTAGAGCAAAGTTGCACCGGACATCGCCTGACGCAAGGCGCGGCCGCTCAATGCAGCCGATGCCGCGTCTTCGATGCGTCGCGAGCCAGGCGCAAGCTGGCCACGAACCAATCGCGACAGCATGTGCACGCCAGCGCGAATCTGGCCTTCAAGCAGGCTGGTTACGCCCATGCATATCGCTTCGCGGCCCGTACTCAGGCGCGAAGCTTCGAGCAGCACGCCATTGGCGGCGGCGCGCTGCACCAGTTCCCTGCTGTCGATCGTGGCCGGAACGCTGACCCAATAGGCGCTTGCTCCAGGCATGGTCTCGATGCTGACAAACTCGTGCAGATAGTGGTTTAGTGCATCGCGCAATGCGCGCCGTCGGCTTTCCAATACGCGGCCGACACGTGCCAGGGTCGCGGAGTAGTGTCCCAATCCGATGAAGTACGCCCAGGCGCGTTGTGAAATCGGAGAGGGCGCGGTGCCCTGGTTGCGCCGAAGCTGACGAAGTCGTTCGACGAAGGCAGCGTCGGCAACGATTACCCCGGGCGGTTCGCCGCAGGCCACCACTGGCGCAGGACTGCCAACATAGACCACGCGGCGATCGCTATTGAGCGCATACAGTGCTGGCGCGAGTTGATCGCCCTGGCGCGTGCTGGGTAGCATATCCTGCTCCACCAGGATGCCATCCGCCGCCGTCACTGCGGCCAACAGCCGGCGTGGCCATGTCGAATCTGACTGAAGCGATCGACGCATGCTGGTCACCACAACCGCCGCGCTGGGCAAGCGTTCGCTCAGTGTCGGATCGAGCACCGAAACATCCGCCTGGCGTTCGCGCAGGCGCCGCTGCAACTCATTGTCAAAGGGTTCCTCCAGCACCACCGGTACGCCTCGGCGCACCAGGAGCTCGCACACCAGTTGCACCCCGTGGCGTGCCGACATCGCCATCAACAGCTCATCGGGTCCTGCATCGATGCCCCGCACCGGCAAAATCTTGCTGCGCATTTCATCCAACAACATCGGGTCGTCGCTATCGCCAGTGCCGAGGTTCCAGCTTAGTGCTTCGTGCCGCGAACAGGCCAGGCGCATGGCTTCGCGCCATTCTGGCAGCGGCAACAACTCGGGGGTTACGCGACCATCCAGGAACGGGTAGGGGTACTGGTGCCAGTTCTGTGGGCATCGAAAGCCGGTGTCTTCGATATTCGGCGGCAGTCCTGCTGTCAATCTCGACGTTGGACTGTTGTTGCGTGAGCTGGGGGCGATGCGCCCGCTGGACAGATCCGAGGCAACGAAGATTCCGCTGCGCGAGCGACTGACCAAGTGATTCTCTGCCAGTAGGGCATCATAAGCCAGAGAGACCGTATTGCGGCAAACGCCAATGCGATCGGCAAGCTTGCGCGAAGACGGCAAGCGCCGACCCGGTCGAAGTACACCGCGGTGAATCGCGTCAACGAGCTTCTGCCGCAACTGATGCTGAAGACCCAACGCGCTGGTTGTGTCCAGCACGATGTTGAGCTCATCGCGCGAGCGTGTTTCGCGCTTCATGCTGTCGGCTGCTTCATGGGGCCTGATGCAATGCTTGTTCCAGCAGCTGCAAGCCTTCCTGCAGCGTCACGTCGGAGATGGTGAGTGGAAAGAGTAGGCGAATCGCTTCGCCCTGACTGCCGCACCCAAGCAAAATTAGCCCCATTGTATGGGCGCGCTTGACTACGGCCTGGGCAGCGGCTGGATCGACTTCATCGCCGTTGGCGACAGCCAACAGATCGAACGCAATCATCGCGCCGACGCTGCGGATACGGCCTATCGGCCGTAAATCCTTGCGCGCCGAGAATTGGTGCAAGCGCGCGACCACCCGCTGGCCGAGGATGTTGGCGCGCTCCAATAATTTCTCATCGGCTATCACATCGAGTACGGCGATTGCCGCGGCGCATGCCACCGGCGATCCGGCATAGGTGCCACCCAGACCGCCGGGTTCCACCGCATCCATCAACGCTGTACGTCCAATTACGCCGGAGAGCGGAAAACCGCCGCCCAGCGATTTCGCCACCGTGATCATGTCGGGCTCTACGCCGGAATGCTCAATGGCAAACATCTTGCCGGTGCGCGCGAATCCCGATTGGATCTCGTCGGCGATAAGCACGATGCCATGGTGATCGCAGATTTCGCGCAAGCGCGAGAGCAATGCTGCCGGTGCCGGTAGGAAGCCGCCTTCGCCCTGTACCGGTTCGATGATGATCGCAGCCACCGCATCGGCCGCTACATCCGACTTGAAGAGACGCTCCAGCGTCTGCAGGGTGTCGTCAACGCTGATGCCTAAATGCGCTGCCGGGAACGGCAGGTGATAGACCTCGCCCGGCATCGGTCCGAAGCCGCGTTTGTACGGCGCGGTCTTTCCGGTCAACGCCATCGCCATAAAGGTGCGGCCGTGAAAACCGCCTGAGAATGCCACCACGGCAGAACGCTTGGTCGCCGCGCGCGCAATCTTGATCGCGTTCTCAACCGCCTCGGCGCCCGTGGTGAATAGAATCGATTTTACCGGCTGTGTTATCGGAGCAAGAGCATTCAGACGTTCCGCGAGGACGACATAGGGCTCGTACGCCGTAACCTGGAATGCTGTATGCGTATAGCGCTGCAACTGCGCTTGCACTGCCGCCATCACCCGCGGATGCCGATGCCCCACATTCAGCACCGCAATGCCAGCGCAGAAATCGATGAAGCGTTTTCCCTCCACGTCCCAGAGTTCGGCATTGTCCGCGCGCTCCGCGAAAACTTGCATCGCTGTCGCCACGCCACGCGGAACCGCCGCAGCGCGGCGTTGAAGCAAATCTGAATTGCTGCTCATGCCAAGCTCCCAAATGGCGCAAGCGTGCGCCGGATGCGAAGTTGGTTATAGAGCCAGATAATTTGCGCGTATAGTGCCAGTTCGCCTGTGACCGGATGGATTTCCTGGCAACAGGCGCACGGCTGGCCCCTGCGCTCAATGGACTTGGGGAGGCGAAAGTCAGTTGCAGTAGTCGCGTATGCGATCTGCTTCAACCGCTGCCGTGGTCCAGTCGGTGGTGCCGTCGTCCATGAAGGTGTAGTAGACGGTGTCGTTGGGCAGCAACAATACCGAAATTCCGCCGAAACCCGACATGAAGGGAACGTAGCGAGCTGTGCTGCAGCCGATGGCTGTACCAAGATTGCTGGCCCAAAAGCCGTTGTTGTAGCGCAGGTAGGTGTAAGGCGAGGGCAGAGTTTTGCCGGGGTCGCCCGGGCTGCGCTGTAGCGCGGCATCGAGCATGGCGGGGTTAAGCAGCTGGCTGCCGCCGATCTGCCCGTTTTGTTCATCCATGAAGCGCGCGATGCGCGCGATGTCGTCGTGGTGATAGAACAGGCCGTAGGCGGTGAAAGGCTGTGCGGTGGAGTCGTAGCTGCGACGCGTGCTGTTGATCGTGCCGCTCAGATGCAGGCCGTTCCAGACGTCAGGGACAATCAGGTGGGTGTAGAAATCATCTGTACTGTGCCCCGGCTGGCTGCGCAAGAAGGCGTTCATCGCGGTGCCCAGAACGTAGGTATCGGATGAGTGATACACCCACGTGTTGCCCGGCAGGATCTTGTTCGCGTAGCCGGTGCACGCGGTGGTGATGCGACTGGAGTGCGTAGTGCCGACAAAGAAATTGGTCTGTGTGGTGCCGCCTTCGTCGGTCATATAGCCCGCCGAAATGTAGTTGCCGGTGGTCATGTCCAGCGCGTGTTCCATGGTCTCGGTGGACCACTGCGCATTCTGGCATTGCGCAACGTAGGCGCGCAGCAAGCCATTGCGTGCACCGGGATAGAGTTTCTCCAGGCGCATCAGACCGAGCGCACCGACAATCGACTTGGCGGTTGAATAGCTCGGCAACACCATCACATCGCAGTAAGGGTAATTGCCATTTCGGGTGATGCAATCGGAGCGATAATTGCGTCCGTCGATCACGAATCCATACACGCTGCGGTGCGTCGCGCCGCCGATGGCAAAATTTCCGGGAACGACTTCGCTGCCGTCGGCGCGGTTGTAGTCGGCGACCAGTTGGGTGATCGGAAACACCGGCAGACGATTGGCCAGCTCAGTGTTATAGGCGGCAATCAAGGCGCTGGCACCGGGTACCGTGCCCGGTGTGTAGGTGCGGGTTGAGAACAGTCCCCACATATCGAACTTCAGATAGCGACAGGTTTCACTGGCGATCTGGAAAGCGATGCGTGAGGTTGATCCATCGTTCTTGAACAGGAACATCAACACGCCATTGTGCGTGCAATTGCTGTTGCGCTGAGTCAGCGCAAAGGGAATGGCGGCACGCGAGTAGCCGTTGTCGGTGGACTCGTTCCAGACGCGTCCCGGCTCCAGCACGAACTCCCACCAGGAATGCGTGCTTGCACGCGCGCCACGCAGCTCGGGAATGATTGTGTCGCCGCTTTGCACAAATCGAAAGTTGAAATCCGAAGGCAGTGACTGGGCAGTGTTCCACTGCGAGGTAGTGACGTAGGCACTGTTGCGTGTAACCAGAGTGGTCGACGGCGTGCCGTTGAAGCTCAACGTGCCTTGAAACGTATGCGTCGCTGCGGTTGCGCCGCCGTCCGGTGTATACGCACTGAGATTGACCGTGGCGTTGTATGGCCCGTTCATCATGGTGTTGTAGTCGAACAGTGTTCGCGCTGTCGCTGCACTACTGGAAAGCATGATCAGGGCGGTGCACAAAAACATGGGGAAGATGCTGCGCTTCATAAGGAGATCCTCTGTGATCGAGGTGCGTGGGCGCGTCTGAATTGTAGGTGGCGATGCGGACCCGTTGGCCGGTCAATGATCCGGCGGCATGCAGGCGCGCCACGGGATGGACCTTAGTCATCCCGCGCCGCGGGAGGTAGGTCCAGTTTCGCAATGTCGGTGGATCCACGACAAATCAACAAGGGATGTTGCAGCGGTGTAGGCCGCGCTGGGTTCGACGGGTGAGTGCCGATCAACACAAAGCATCGCGGCTTACGCCGCTCCCACATTGGCCATTCCATACGCACATGTCACGCCGCGCGCATTTGCCTTCGATACCGCTCAAGATGCAGATCGGTGCTGCCCATGCGCAGCTCGAAGGCCACCAGGCGTTTGAAATAGTGACTGACGCTGAGCTCGTCGGTCATGCCCATTCCGCCGTGAATTTGCACGGCTTGCTGGCTGACGAAACGCGCGGCCTGGCCGATAAGCACCTTCGCGGCACAGAGCGCAGCGCGGCGCTTGGCGGCGTCTGGATCGGTGCACACCGATGCCGCGAGGTAACACATTGAGCGCGCCTGTTCGACCTGGATCAGCATGTCGGCCATGCGGTGCTGCAATGCCTGAAAGCTTCCTATGGGTACGCCAAACTGTACGCGATTGCGACTGTATTCGATGGTGGCCTTGAGCATACGGTCGAGCGCGCCGAATGCATCGGCGCACAAGGCGGCCAATCCAAAGTCGAGCACGGCTTGCAGCCCGTCGCGGATGTCGACACCGATGCGCGCTGCTCGCGGAACCGACACACGGTCCAGTTCGATATCGGCAGCGCGTTGGCTGTCCACTGTTGCGCAGGCACGCAACGTGATCCCCGCCTGTTCAGACCGAACGGCAAACAACGACAGTGCATCAGCAGACTCGCCACGCACGCGCGCAGTCAGCAAGAAAAGTCCCGCTGCGGGCGCGTGGTAGACCAAGGACTTGCGCCCACTGATGAGCCAGTGGCTGCCGTCACCAACTGCAGTCGTTTGGATTTTCGTCGGATCGAAGCGGCTGCCGGGTTCGTCGTGTGCAAGTACGGCAATCAAGCTGCCGTCAGCGAGCCTGGGTAACCAGTCGCTGCGTTGCTGCTCTGCAGCCAGGGTCGCGATTGTGTGGGTCGCGATCACCGCGCTGGATAGATATGGCTCCAGCAACAGGCCCTCGCCGATCGCGTTGCATACCAGCATGGTTTCAATTGCGCCCGCGCCCATGCCGCCATCGGCTTCAGGAATATTCAGCGCCAGCAGTCCGAGTTCGCCAAGCTGAGCCCACGCGTCGCGCGAGTATCCGCTGGCCGAACTGCGCACGCGTTGTCGCGCTTCGAAGCCGCAGCGCTCCGCAATGAAACGGCGGGTCGAATCCAGCAACATCTGTTGTTCTTCGTTGAAGGTGAAGTCCATATCGGGTTCCGTGTTCGGTGAGTCATACCCATCCTGCTTTCCTACAGTCCGAGAATCATCTGCGCGATAATGTTGCGTTGAATTTCGTTGGAGCCGCCGAAGATGCTGAGTTTGCGCAAATTCAGGTAATCGGCGCTGGCGTTGGACGGCGGTCTGGCCTCACTGACCGCGCCTTCGATCCCGGCGATTCGCGACTCGCTTTCGAAACTGAGTGCAGTTGCGCCGAAGACTTCCAGCTGCAGCTCGGAGATGCGCTGCGCGATTTCGGTGCCGCGAATTTTCAGAATCGAAGCCTCGGGGCCGGGGGCGCGCTTTTCGGCGTCGGCGACGATGACGCGCAGGTTGGTGATTTCCAGCGCCATCAGGTCGATCTCGACTTGCGCGACTTTGGTCGAGAACAACGCATCCTCAAGCAGTGATGTGCCATCCTGAATTACACCCGCAGCATTCTGTTTCAGTTGCAGCAGCGCGCGCTTGGAGGGCCCGATCCCGGCAATGTTGGTGCGCTCGTGGCCGAGCAAAAACTTGGCGCAGGTCCAACCCTCGTTCTCTTCGCCGATGCGGTTCGCCACCGGCACCCGCACGTTGTCGAACCAGATTTCATTGACCTCGTACGTGCCATCGAGCAGTCGTGTTGGACGCACGGCAATGCCTGGCGATTTCATGTCGACCAACACGAACGATATGCCGCGCTGCGGCTTGCCACTGCTGTCGGTGCGTACCAGGCAGAAAATCCAGTCGGCGAACTGGCCGAGCGTGTTCCAGATCTTCTGGCCGTTGAGCACGTAGTGGTCGTCCTCGCGCGCGGCCTGCATTCTTAGCGAGGCCAGGTCCGAACCGGAGCCAGGCTCGGAGTAGCCTTGGCACCACCAGTCGGTACCCGACAGGACGCCGGGTAGAAATTTCTGCTGTTGCGCCGGGGTGCCGTAACGAATCAGAACCGGGCCGATCATCTTGATACCGAATGCGAGCTGTGGCGGCGCATCAGCGAGTGCACACTCGGTCTCAAAAATATACTGCTGCACCTTGCTCCAACCGGTGCCGCCGTATTCAACTGGCCACGCCGGCGCCGCCCAGCCGTGCTGGTGGAGGATGCTCTGCCAGCTCTGCACATCCTCTTTGAATCGTCCTTGATCACCATCGCGCACGCGCTGGCGGATATCCTGTGGCAGCGACTCGGCGAGGAAACGTTGTACCTCATTGCGGAAATTCTGCTGTTCGCTGCTGTAGTTCAGATCCATGTGCGTTCCTGTTTCGATTCGGCCTATGTCGTAAAGTGTTGCGGCGCTTTGCGTCACCCGTGTGGCGACTGGCGGCCGTCAGTCGACGGGTGCAGACGCGCAATCACCCATTGAACGTGCCGCCCGAGCGCGCCAGAGTTTCGAGCAAGGGCGCTGGCTCCCATGCCTGCCCCTGGTAGCCCTGAGCATAGCGACGCATCGCTTGCAAAACTTTGTCCAGACCTATGCTGTCGGCGTAAAACATCGGGCCGCCACGGTGCGCCGGAAAGCCATATCCAGAAAGATAGACGATGTCGATATCCGAAGCTTTGGCGGCGATGCCCTCTTGCAGGAGCCGCGCGCCTTCGTTGACCAACGCGTAGACCATGCGCTCGACGATTTCCTCGTCGGCAATGACACGGCGCGTGAGTCCGATGGATTGGGAATGCCCAACGATCAGCCGCTCGACGAGCGCTGCTGGATGCGCGTTTCGATCGCCAGGCTTGTAGTCGTACCAGCCCGCGTCAGTCTTCTGTCCGAAGCGGCCGAGCTCGCAGATCAGATCGGCAGTCTTCGAGTAGGTCATGCCTGGCTTGTCGGCATAGCGGCGTTTGCGGATGGCCCAGCCAATATCGTTGCCGGCCAGATCGCCCATGCGAAACGGGCCCATGGCAAAGCCGAACTGCTCCATCGCGCGGTCGATCTGTTGCGGCAGCGCGCCCTCGTCGAGCAGAAACCCGGCCTGGCGACTGTACTGCTCGATCATGCGATTGCCGATGAAGCCATCGCAGACGCCTGCCACGACCACGGTCTTGCCGATCAATTTGCCGACCGCGAGCGCGGTTGCGAGCACGTCTTTGGCAGTTTTTGCAGCGCGCACCACTTCGAGCAGCTTCATGACATTGGCCGGGCTGAAAAAATGCATACCGAGCACGTCTTGCGGGCGCGCGGTGAACGCAGCGATGCGATCGACGTCGAGGGTGGAGGTATTGGTGGCGAGAATGGCGCCCGGTTTGGCAACGCTATCGAGTGCACGGAATACCGATTCCTTGACTGCGTAGTTCTCGAACACTGCTTCGATGATCAGTTCGGCATCGGCGAGCGTGGCGTAATCCAATGTTGGCGACAGCAAGCCCATGCGTTGCTCGACCTGCTCACTGCTGATCCGGCCCTTCCTCGCGCTGGCCTCGTAATTGCCACGAATTGTGCTGAGGCCGCGCTCCAGCGCATCGCCTCGGGTCTCCAGAATGGTGACCGGGATCCCAGCGTTGAGAAAGTTCATGCAGATGCCGCCGCCCATGGTGCCGGCGCCGATTACGCCAACTTTGCGAATTGCGCGCGGCTTCACGTCAGCGCCAATGTCCGCGACTTTGCTGGCAGCGCGCTCGCCAAAAAATGCATGGCGCAGTGCCTTGGATTCCGGCGACTGCACCAGTTGGATAAATGCCTCGCGTTCAACCTCCAACCCTTGGTCAAAGGGTTTCAATACGGCGGCCTCTATCGCACCGACGCAGCGCATGGGCGCCGGAAATGGGCCGGCCGCTGCTAGCACACTGGCCCGCGCGCTTTGGAAAAACATGCCAACATTGTCGTGCTCGACGTGCCAGTCGCGCACGCGTGGCAACGGCGTGCCTGAATCGGCTGCCTGTCTGGCGAGCGCGATAGCAGTCGCGATTGGATTGCCCTCGACGACTTGGTCGAACAGGCGCGTCGCCGCGAGTTTTTGCGCAAGTTGCGGCGCGCCGGTAACGATCATGTCAAGCGCGGTTTGCAGCCCGACTGCACGCGGCAGGCGCTGCGTGCCACCAGCACCGGGCAGAATGCCAAGTTTCACTTCAGGCAAACCGATCTGTGCATCGCCGGAGGCAACACGATAGTGCGCGCCCAGTGCAAGCTCAAGTCCGCCGCCCAGCGCCATTCCCTGAATCGCCGCTACGACCGGCTTGGGGCTGAATTCCAGCGCCGCGATCAATGTCGGCAGCGTCGGTTCCTGCATAGCCTGGGGTGTGTTGAACTCGCGAATATCGGCGCCGCCAGAAAACGCGCGTGGACCGCCACTGATGACCACGCCAAGCACCTGCGCATCCGCAAGCGCGCGCTGCATGCCGTCGAACAGTTGCTGCCGTGTCGCCAGTCCCAGCCCGTTGACCGGTGGATTGTCCAGGGTCAGCAGGGCAATGCCGTCTTGCAATTGATAGTGCACACTCATGTCGATCCTCAATGCTGGCGCTGTTTGCTGAGCAGGTGGCCAACGCGACTTCGTCGCGCTGGCTGCGGCCCTGTTTTGGGCTGGATGCAACGGGTAGGACCCGGAAGCGCGTACACACGAACATGTTTCGTTCTACAAAACACTATTTCTAATGATGGAAAATGCTACCGAGCACGGGTTTCGATAACAAGTCGAACTGCCGACCGGATGACGTTTCAGCGCAGCTTGCTCTCTGCACCTGGGAGGCAGGACGCGTGGCACGGCCACTCTGGTGATGACTTGCGTTCGCGTACGGCTGCCCGTAGCATTCCATAAATTACGGAATAATGTTCCGTATATCAAAACATGACGCGCGCCTCACACCATGAAGCGGCGTAGCAACGGGACGAACATGGACTTCGCATACAGCCCGAAAGTCGAAGCGATGCGCGCCGAGCTGCTGGCATTTTTCGATCGCCACATCACGCCCAGCGAGCGCCGATTTTCGGAAGAGATCGCAGCCAATCGCGCCGCTGGCAATGCCTGGTTACCGACGCGCGTAATTGAGGAGTTGAAGCCGGAAGCGCGCCGCGCGGGCATGTGGAATTTGTTCTTGCCGCGCTCCGATCGTGCGCCCGAAGGGCTGAGCAATCTCGAGTACGCTCCGTTGTGCGAAATCATGGGGCGGGTGCTTTGGTCGAGCGAAGTGTTCAACTGCTCGGCGCCCGACACCGGCAACATGGAAACGCTCGAGCGCTACGGCAGCGAGGCGCAGAAAGATCGCTGGCTCGAGCCGTTGCTCGCTGGCGAAATTCGTTCGGCGTTCCTGATGACCGAACCGGCGGTGGCCTCGTCGGACGCAACCAATATCCAGTGCTCGATCCGCCGTGACGGCAACGACTACGTGATCAACGGGCGCAAATGGTTTGCGTCGGGCGCCGGCGATCCGCGTTGCAAGTTGTACGTAGTGATGGGCAAGACCAATCCGGATGCCGCTTCGCATCAGCAGCAATCGATGGTGCTGGTGCCCGCGGATACGCCCGGAATTCGGGTGCTCAGGCCGCTGCCGGTGTTCGGCTACGACGATGCGCCGCATGGCCATATGGAGATCGAAATAAGCGATGCGCGCGTGCCCGCCGACAGTATTCTGCTGGGCGAGGGGCGTGGCTTCGAGATTGCCCAAGGCCGGCTCGGCCCGGGTCGCATCCACCACTGCATGCGCACCATCGGCGTCGCTGAGCGTGCGCTGGAGCTGTTGTGCAAACGTCTGCAGTCGCGCGTCGCCTTCGGCAAACGCATCGGAGAATTCAGTGTCTGGCACGAACGCGTCGCCGATGCGCGCTGCATGATCGAACAGGCGCGGTTGCTTACGCTCAAGGCCGCGTACATGATGGACACGGTTGGCAACAAAGTGGCGCGCAACGAGATCGCCATGATCAAAGTTGTGGCACCCAACATCGCTTGCCAGATTCTTGACTGGGCAATCCAAGCGCATGGCGGTGCCGGCGTCACCGATGATTTTCCACTTGCCGCGGCCTATGCCGGCATCCGCTCGCTGCGACTGGCCGACGGGCCCGACGAGGTGCACCGCACCACCATTGCCAGGCTCGAGCTTGGTCGGCACGCCGACTTGCGCGACGTTTCGAAAAGCTAGCCATGGGCAGCACCAAGCGCAACATGGAGCAGTTCGGGCTTAACGTGGATGTTGACCATCCGCAGTTTGTCACTGCTTTGGCGCGCGGCTTTTCGATTCTGCGTTGCTTCGAGTATGGCGAACAGTATCTAGGCAATCGTGATATCGCCGCGCGCACCGGTCTACCCAAACCCACGGTGTCGCGATTGACATTTACGCTGTCTTCGCTTGGCTATCTCAGCTACTCGCCCTCGTTGGAAAAATATGCGCTGGGTATCGGTGTGCTGGCCTTGGGACACGCCTTCATGAAGGGTAATGGCGTGGTCGACATTGCCCGCCCCTTGATGCGCGAGTTGGCCGAGTACACCCAGTCGGCGGTGATGCTGGCGGTGCCCGATGGCATGCGCATGGTGCTGCTCGAAGTTTGCCAGGGTGATCCGATGTTTCAGATGAAACTTGAAGCCGGTTCACGCGTGCAACATGGGTCCACTGCGTTGGGCCGCGCACATCTGGCTGCATCGCCGCCAGAATCGTTCGAGCGCAATCTCGCTGAGATCGAGCGTGAGTGCGAGCCCGCGCTGTGGAAGAAAGTGCGCGCCGGCATCCTGCGCGCGCGCCATGATTATGAGCAGTACGGATTTTGTTTTTCGCTCGGCGACTGGAATCCGGATGTGTTTGCTATCGGCGTGCCGATGGTCGCCGCCGATCGCAGTCGCATTCTGGCGTTCAATTGCAGCGGGCGCGTGTCGGTGATGAGTCGCGACAAACTCATCCACGATTTCGGACCGAAGCTCGTGGCCTTGCGCAATACGGTCTACGACCGTACAGCAGGCCGATTTTAGCGGGCAGGCTTTAAGGAACCTCTGAACAAGTCCGGAGCCGCGATAGCCCCCTGAGTCAGGGGGCGCAAAACCGCAGGTTTTTGCGGGTTTGGCAAGCAATAAGCAGTGCGGCGAAGACGAAGTGCAGACTTATTCAGACCTTCCCTAACTGGCAATTTTTAATAAGCGAGACGGAGCGGGAGAGGTCATGAAAGCGATTGTCTGTCAGGCCTACGGGCCGCCTTCATCTCTACAGCTGCTCGACATTCCGTCGCCGCAGCCCGGCGCGAATCAGGTGCTGATTCGCACCCACGTCGCCAGTGTCAATTTTCCAGACACGCTGATCATCCAGGGCAAGTATCAGTTCAAGCCAGTGTGTCCGTTCACTCCAGGCGGTGAACTCGCCGGCACCGTGATCGCCGTGGGCACCGAAACCACTCGTTTCAATGCCGGCGATAAAGTCGTGGCGTTGAGTATCGCCGGTGCTTTTGCCGAAGAAGTGGTCGTCGATGCGCAACTGGTCGCGGCTTTGCCGGCCGGGTTGAGCGACGCGGACTTTGAGATCGCCGGCAGCATGACGATGACCTACGGCACTTCGCTGCACGCATTGAAGGATCGTGCTCATGCGCAGCCCGGAGAAACCCTGTTGGTGCTCGGTGCTGCAGGCGGTGTGGGGCTGGCCGCAGTCGAGATTGGAAAGCTGATGGGCCTGCGCGTGATCGCCGCCGCGTCCTCGTCGGAAAAGCTTGCTGTCGCCCGCGCGCACGGTGCCGATGAGCTGATCGACTACCGCAGGCAGGACCTGCGCGAAAGCATCAAGTCGATCACCGCGGGCCGTGGCGTGGATGTGGTTTACGATCCGGTCGGCGGCAGCTACACCGAGCCTGCGCTACGCAGTGTCGGTTGGCGCGGTCGTCATCTCGTGGTTGGATTCGCTGCCGGGGATATTCCGCAGATCCCGATCAATCTGATGTTGCTCAAGGGCAGCGCGCTGCTGGGCGTGTTCTGGGGTGAGTTTGTGCGTCGCGAACCCGTACTGCACGCGGCCAACATGCGTCAACTGTTTAACTGGCTTCAGCAAGGCAAAATCCATCCGTTGATTTCCGCGCGTTATGCGCTGGCCGATGCCCCACGCGCCTTGGAGGCACTGCAAGCGCGGCAAGTTGTGGGCGAGGTGGTGGTCGTACCGCGGATGCATTCGGTCTAGCGCCCGCCGCGGGGTTGCCCTGGCCGCGACCGATATGTTGGCGCCCGCACCCGCTCTGTGCTGCTCCCGGAGCGCGACTCGAGACCCGCTCACCGCGCTATATTCCCCGGCGCCTCGGGGGAGCATGCATGGTCTTCAACTCGCTTACATTTGTTGCGTTTTTTGCATTGGTGCTGGCTTTGCACGCGCTGCCACTGGCCTGGAAGACCAAGAAGATCAACCTTCTGATCGCCAGTTACGTCTTCTATGCCGCCTGGAATCCACCGTTTGTGATCCTGTTGTGGGTATCGACGGTGGTCGACTGGTACGCCGCGCAGAAGCTGGTGCAATCGGAAAAACCCGCGGCGCGGCGCGCCTGGATGCTGCTTTCGGTCGTGGTCAATCTGGGCATGCTGGCTTACTTCAAGTACGGCGATTTTCTGTTGCAAAACTTTACTGTCCTGATGCAAAGCGTGGGCATCGACTACACGGCCCCTGCATGGAGCATCGTGTTGCCTGTCGGTATTTCGTTCTATACGTTTGCGACACTGTCCTACACGTTGGACATTTACCTGCGGCGCGCGGCGCCAGCGCGAAATTTTCTCGACTACGCCTTGTTCGTTACATTTTTCCCGCATCTGGTGGCTGGTCCGATCATGCGACCCACCGAACTGGTGCCGCAGTTCGCCGAACCGCGCCGCGCTAGTGCCGATCAACTGCGCTTTGGGCTGGCGCTGATGACGCTGGGCCTGTTCCAGAAAGTGGTGCTGGCAGATGGATTTTTGGCGAAGCCTGCCGAGATGGTGTTCGATGGCAGCATGATTCCGGGCGTACTGGACGCGTGGATCGCAACGTTGGCGTTCAGTGGCCAGATCTTCTGCGACTTTGCCGGCTACTCGACCACGGCGATCGGCGCGGCCATGTGTCTGGGATTCGCCATGCCGGACAATTTTCGCTTTCCCTACGCAGCCATAGGATTTTCTGATTTCTGGCGTCGTTGGCACATCACCTTGTCGGCCTGGCTGCGCGACTATCTATACATCCCTTTAGGTGGCAATCGATTCGGCGCTGTGCGCACTTACCTGGCCTTGATGACGACCATGTTGCTCGGTGGTCTATGGCACGGCGCGAGCTGGACCTTCGTCGTCTGGGGTGGGCTGCACGGCGTTTACCTGGCGGTCGAGCGCATGCTGCGCAATCGCTTCAGGGAATACCGACCGGGCGCGTTCGTGTTGGTTTTGCTCGGCTTGCTTACCTATGCGCTGATCAATATCACCTGGGTGTTTTTCCGGGCGAGGAGTTTCGACAAAGCCTGGTTGATGTTGCGCGGCATGTTTGGTGCGAATGCCGATGCGGCGCCGATCCTGCCCAACGTGCATGTGATTGCGGTCAGCGTGATCATAGGGATGATTGTGTGCACGCACTGGGTGATGCGCGAGCGCACGCTGGAATCGACGGTTGCCCGCGTGCCGTCATGGTTGTTGTCGATCGTCTGGGGCCTGATGGCGTTCGCCATCGTCATCGCTCAAGGAGCAGGCAATGCCTTCATCTACTTCCAGTTCTGAGCGGGCAAGTTCTCCGCCGTCTATTGCCCAACCTGCGCAAGTCGAATCACAGCGGCACGGCGCGTCCGCCGCGCCGGGTTTGCGTCTGACCGCTTCGGATCGACCCGGCGTAGCGCAACCGGTGCCCGAGCGCGACATTCCGGCGCGCCCATGGGGTGGAATCGCGTTGGGCGCGTTGCTGCTTGCACTGCTATTGCTCGGTGTATGGGAATCGCATTGGCGCGCCTTTGGTTCAGTGCCGGGTTATCGCAACAGCGATGGCCACTGGGCCGAACAGCGTCGTCGCATCGATAGCGGCGAAGGTGGCAAGACCGTGATCATCGGCTCATCGCGCGTGCTGTTTAATGTGCAGTTGCCGGTATGGCAGCGGATTACCGGCACGGCGCCGATCCAGTTGGCGCTGGAGGGCACGTCACCCACGTCATTTCTGGAAGATCTGGCCAACGATCCCGATTTCCACGGTCGCCTGCTGATTGGCGTGACGCCGGCACTGTTTTTCAGCGGTCGCGAAGTGCGTGGTGATGTGATTCCCTATTATCGCAATCAAGGTCCGTCGCAACGCAGCGGCCACTGGTTGTCGCAACGCTTGCTCGAACCCTTTTTCGCATTCGACGATCCTGATTTTGCACTTGCCGCAGTAGTCGAACGGCAAGCGTGGCCGCCACGCCCAGGATTGCGGGAGTTTCCTCCGGTGCGTAAGTTGTCCGTTCAGGGGGCACAAAGAAATACCCGCATGTGGCAGAAGGTTGAAACCGACCCGGGCTACCAGGCGATGGTGCAAAACGTTTGGATGTCGCGACTGGCACGGCCGCCTCCGCATATGGATACGCCTGCCAAAATGCAGGTGATGGCCGACGCGCAGATCGCGCGGGCGGTAGTCGCCGTGGCAAAGTTGCGCGCACGGGGCATCGCCGTACTGTTCATTCGTGCGCCCAGCATTGGCCCGCTGAATCAGGCCGAGGAGCGCGATCTACCGCGCGCTTTGACCTGGGATTTGCTGTTGCAACGAACCGGCGCGCGCGGCATTCACTTCATGGACTACACCGAGTTGCAGGGGTTTACCCAACCCGAGTGGTCGCATCTCTCTGCCGAAGAAGCGGATCGATTCACCGCCGCTTTGGTGCCCATCGCCGAGCGCGAATTTGCCGCGCAGGAGAACTAGTCGCACCTCGTCGCAACTCGGAGTCGAGGTGCGCCGCTACACGAACAGTGCTTCGGGTTGGCTCATCAGATTGCCGCTGCCGGAACGAATCGCCGCCGCATGCGCATACGCACGCGGCACGATGCGCTGAAAATAGAAGCGCGCGTTGGCAAGCTTGGCATCACGAAACTCTGCGGGTTGATTTGCCGCTGCTGCCAACAGCTTGACGCTGTAGTAGGCGTACGCGGTGTAGGTCGAATAGAAAAGATAATCGTGCGCGGCAGCACCCGTTTCATCGGGATTTGACTGCGCCGCTTTGCCTACGCCCAGCGTCAATTCCATCCATTCCTGGGTAAGGCGCGCCAGCGGTTCGATGAACTCGGCCAGCGAAGCGTCGCTGGCTTTCTCCGCGCAAAACGCACCGATCTCAGCGCCGAACAGTTTCAGCCCGGCGCCCTGCAACTGCAGCACCTTGCGCCCAATCAAGTCCATCGCCTGGATACCTGTGGTGCCCTCGTAAACGGTGGTGATGCGTGCGTCGCGCGAGAATTGTTCCATGCCCCATTCGCTGATGTAGCCGTGGCCGCCGAATATCTGCTGCGCGTGATAGCAGCATTCGTTGGCAAATTCGGTGAGGCTGGCCTTGACGATGGGGGTGAGAAATCCGAGCAGATCGTCGGCCTGTTTGCGCGCGGCCGGATCCTTGGCGCGCGCTGCCTCATCGACCAGCAATACGGCGCGATAGGCCAGCGCACGTCCCGGTTCGATCAGCGCCTTTTGCGTAAACAGCATGCGCCTGATGTCCGGATGCACTGTCAGCGGATCGGCAGGTTTGTCCGGGCGCTTGGGGCCAGTCAATGCGCGCCCCTGCAAGCGATCGCGCGCATAGGCCAGCGAATTCTGCCAGGCGCGCTCCATCAGTCCCAGGCCTTGCAGCCCGACCGCCAGACGCGCACTGTTCATCATCAGGAACATTGCAGCCAGGCCCTTGTTCGGCTCGCCAATCAGATAGCCTTCGGCACCGTCAAAGTTCATTACGCAGGTGGCCGAACCCCTGATGCCCATCTTGTGCTCGATCGAACCACAGCCCAGCGCATTGCGTTCGCCCATTACGCCGTCACGACCGACCTTGATCTTGGGCACGATGAACAGTGAGATACCGCGCACGCCCGGCGGCGCATCGGGAAGGCGCGCCAGCACCAGATGCACGATGTTCTCGGTCATATCGTGCTCGCCAGCGGTGATGAAAATCTTGGTGCCGTTGATGCGATGCGTGCCATCGGCATTGGGCTCGGCCTTGGTCTTCAACAGTCCCAGGTCCGATCCGCAATGCGGTTCGGTCAGACACATGGTGCCGGTCCAGCGGCCCTCGACGATGGGCCTGAGAAAGGCTTCTTGTTGCCAGGCTGCGCCCACGTGCTTCAATGATTCGGTAGCCCCGTGCGATAGCAGCGGATACGTGCCCCAGCTCAGATTGGCCGCGTCGATCATCTCCTTGAACACGGCGCCGACTACTTCCGGAAGATTTTGTCCGCCGAATTCCGTGGGCGCGGTCAGTCCGTTCCAGCCGCCGGCGACGAATTGTACGTAGGCTTCCTTGAAGCCCTTGGGCGAGTGCACCTCGCCATTCTCCCAACGGCAACCTTCCTCGTCGCCGGTTTTATTCAGCGGTGCGAGTACCTGCTCGGTGAAACGCGCGCCCTCGTCGAGTACAGCGTCGATCAGATCGCGCGTAGCTTCGTCGAAGCCATCGAGACTGGCAAACACCTTTTCGGCTTCGAGCACATCAAACAATACAAAACGCATTTCGCGAAGCGGTGCGGTGTAGCGGCTCATACTCGATCTCCGTAACCAACGTTGGGGTCGGGATGGAACGTACTTGTTGTAAGTCGGCTTCCGCGCAGGGTGGCTGCAACCCGCCACTTATCGCGTTGCAAAATGGTGCGTTGCACCCACCTTTAAGAAAGTTCTGAATAAGTCACCACTTCGTCTTCGCCACACTGCTTATTGCTTGCCAAACCCCCGCTCTCAACAGCAGAGCTGGTCGCCCTCAACAGCGGGGCTGGTCAACCTGCGGTTTTTCGCCCCCTGCCTCAGGGGGCTAGCGCGGCTCCGGACTTGTTCAGAGGTTCCTTAGTCTGAATTGGCCTACTTGGTGAATTCAGCGGAACTCGCCGGGCTTGCCCGGTACTGGATTGAGCCGGCCGTCGTATTCCACCGAATCAGTGCGTCGCGGTTCGGTGCTTTGCACTTCCCCGCGCAGCCGATAGGTAATCCCGGCTTCCAATGCGCGCTCGAAAGCCGCCGCGATCTCGTCGTTGGGTTGGAAGTTATACGCCACCACTTCCGCCGAATGCGGCGGCACGTCGAGGCTGGTATCCATGTCGATACGCGTCGCATCGCGACTCGCAAGCTGCAGATCCAGCGTTACGTGTCCATATTGCATGGGCACATCGCTGTGATTCTGCACACGCAGCTCCAGCACGATATGCCGTCCCGACTGCAGCTCCAGCTTCTGTATCGACACCTGCGGCGGATTGACACGCTTGATCTCACGCGAGCCGCAGGCGGCGAACAGTGTCGAGATAAAGCAGACGGCGAGGATCGGTGCGAATTGGCGAAGACGCGTAAGTTTGTTCATGGCGATTGACCTGTAAGCGGTGGGGCAGGGCGTAAGTCTAATAGACCACATCATGAACGTCGGAGTTTATCGGATCGAATTCGCGACCAAGCGCATTGACACGGGGCGGGGTAAGCACAGTGACAGTGGCCTGCTGTAGGAGCGCACCTGGGCGCGATTCGTTTCGAGTTCGGCAACGATGGTCGCGGCCGGGTCCGCTCCTACGGTAGGGGTGCGCTGCGCCACGGCAGCTTGCGGTAGGTTGTGAGGGGCTGGCACCATGCGGGTATGAAAAACCTGGTCGTGTTGTTGCTCGGTGCCGTGCTGTTTCCGGCGGCAGCGTTGGCATGGGGCCCGCACAGCCATGAAGTGGTGGCGGAAATCGCGGCGCGGCATCTGCAGCCGGCGGCGCGTCTTGAGGTTGAGCGTCTGCTTGGGGATCGCGCTGATCTGGCGATGCGCGAGATGTCGACTTGGGCGGATCGAGTCCGTGAACAGCCCAAGTACCGCGATACAGCGCCGCTGCACTATGTCAATTTTCCGCGCGGCGTTTGCCGCTATGACCCTCGCCGGTACTGCCGCGACGGTAGTTGCGTGGTCGGCGCGATCGGGAAATATGTGGCGCGTCTGGCGGACGCCGGTGCCAGCAAGGAAGATCGTGCCGAAGCGCTTGCCTTTGTCATTCACTTTGTCAGCGATATCCACCAGCCGCTGCATGCGGCTTGGCGCGATGATCGTGGTGGCAACGATGTGCAGATACGCATCGGCCGCAAGGGCAGCAATCTGCATGCATTGTGGGACGATGCGCTGGCGCGTCGTGCCGGACTGCGCGTGCGCGAACACGCCAACAAGTTGTTGGCGACGCCATTGGCTACTGAACGAATACTGGCGTGGAGCGATGCCGCGCCCATGGCGTGGGCAGAAGAGTCGTGCGCTGTGGTGACCGATGGCCTTTATCCAGAGATGTTGGACATCAGCAATGCCTATCTGGAGCGTATGTTGCCGGTGGCGGAAGAGCGCATCGAATTGGCTGGACAGCGCCTTGCCGCGTTGCTGAACGCGGTGCTCAAGTAACGCACAACCGGTCATTGCCCAGCATCGTCACGACCGCGAGTTCCGTCAGTTGATCGATCAGCTGCTCGACTTCAACGTTTTGATTTCAGCGCGGTGTCGATTGCAACGGCCAGTTCGGCGCGCCGTGCCGCAGAAAGGTGCTGATCCGATTTCACCAGGCGGCGCGCCTGCTTCCACAATTTCGCAGCGTCCACGCCGCTTGATTGCGCATACGCAGCGCGATGAACAGCTGCAGCAAGACTATTCGGCTGGCTGACTTGCCAGGCGTCAAGAAGGACGGGTACCTGCTCAAGCTTGCCGGTGCTGTGTATCTGCGCGATTGCGGTGTCCCACCAGGACGCCGGCAGCAACGGATGAATGACTGTGGGCAGTGACTGCAGCAACGCTGCGACACCGCCAGCCTGCAGCAGCTCGACGATCTGAGCGGGCCCGGGCGGTGGAGCGTGGACTGCCGGTAGTTGTTCTTCCAGCATATTCAGTGGCCGGCGCCGTTTTTCATCGAACGGCAACAGACGCAATGGTGCCAAATGAATGGGTACATCGAACGCGTCGGCAAAAAAACTTGCCAATTTTGCGCGCAGCTCGCGTTGCGCCAGAACCTGGACCAAGGGCGGCACTTTACGGCCAACCACATATTGCGTCACACAGGCTTCCGGCAGGCCGAACTCCAGATGTGCGTCGTCTATGTCGCTGAAGTAGACGCGAGTGGTTGCGGAAAACGGGGATTGCAGGGGATGCGACTGCAGCTTCACCGGGCTCGTCTCGCCCGCGACGATATGCAGCGTTGGCACGGTTATTTCCGATGGATCAAGCCAGCGCGTCTCCTTACGATTGCGCTGGGGATCGAGTGCCGTCCAATTTCCGACCAAGGCCAGTCCGGCAGATTGTGGGTAAATCCCACTCAGGCGCGCGGCCAGTGGCGCGTTCTCCCGAAAACCGATAAATCCGAGTTGGCGCAGGCTGACCTGAAACTTGCTGCGGGTGGCTTCCAGTGCTTGACGTGCCATGTGCACACGTTTGTCCTGCGTCGGCCTACTACCGACCAGTGGCGGCGACGAGACCACGATGAATCCGTGCGATGCCAATTCATCACCGAAGCTTGGGTCACCATCGAGCCAAAGTACCGGCCAGTTCTTTGCGAGCGGAGTCGATTCGCGCGGCGCCAGCATGGTGGCCGCCATCAAATGGTCAAACAGGATCCACGGCAGGCCGCGGTCTTTCATACCCTTGACGAAAGTTTTCATACGCTCGCTCTGTTCCGGGTCTGGTTCGTCGCGCGTCAGCGGGCGTGACTGCATGGCCTCGAACAGATAGTCGGAATACACATACGAAGCGGCCACCGAATCCTTGACCGGATCGGCTGGATACCACCACTGCACGAGCCCCGGCCCACTCTCCGCAGTCCCGCTGGACCACTGCGTTGCGTGGCCCACTCCATACTGACCGATCGGCAGATATGTACTGAACGGGCACACCACCGCCCAACTGCTCAGCGGCAAACCGAGCGTCAGTAGCAAAACAACCAGACACATCACGCATCGCCGCATTCGCGCGGTGACGGACGCGACTGTCGGGCGTTGGGTACCTGGGGCAGTGCGCGGCGCTGTCAACATCGGTAAGCCTTGGTAATGGCTGCACATTGTCGCACGTCTACCGCACAGACCCGTCTGTACCTGACCTGAGACGCTTCCCCTGCATGGCCGGCAATTGACTTGAGTCAACACGCCCGAGCACGGAATTGGGAACACTGCGTTGCGGGACTTTCGGAGGCGTCATGGCAAAGGCAGAGGGCTTCTATAACGACAAGGTGGTGCGGCAATTTGCCGTCATGACCGTGGTTTGGGGCATCGTGGGCATGTTGGTCGGAGTGATTATCGCGGCTCAGCTGTATTGGCCCGCGCTGAACTTCGACATCCCCTGGCTGAGTTATGGTCGACTGCGACCGTTGCACACCAACGCGGTGATTTTTGCCTTCGGCGGTTGCGGCCTGTTTGCCACCAGTTATTACATCGTGCAGCGCACCTGCCACGCCCGCCTGTTTTCCGATCGACTTGCTGCTTTCACCTTCTGGGGCTGGAACCTGGTCATCGTGCTGGCCGCAATCACATTGCCGCTGGGCATGACCCAGGGCAAGGAGTACGCCGAACTGGAATGGCCGATCGATCTATTGATCACCGCGGTATGGGTGGCCTACGCGGTGGTCTTCTTCGGCACCATCGTCAAGCGCAAGATGCCACACATCTTCGTCGCCAACTGGTTTTTCGGCGCCTACATCATCACCGTTGCCTTTCTGCACATCTTCAACAGCCTGGCGATGCCGGTAACGTTGGGCAAGTCGTATAGCGCCTACACCGGTGCAGTCGATGCCATGGTGCAGTGGTGGTATGGACACAACGCCGTCGGCTTTTTTCTGACCACTGCTTTTCTTGGCATGATGTACTACTTCGTGCCCAAGCAGGCCGAGCGTCCGATCTATTCCTATCGCCTGTCTGTGGTGCACTTCTGGGCGCTGATTTCGATCTACATGTGGGCTGGGCCGCACCATCTGCACTACACCGCATTGCCCGATTGGGCGCAGTCACTCGGCGTCGTGTTCTCGATCATCCTGCTGGCACCCTCATGGGGCGGCATGATCAACGGCATGATGACGATGAACGGCGCCTGGGACAAACTGCGCACCGATCCGATCCTCAAGTTCATGATCGTTTCGTTGTCGTTCTACGGCATGAGCACGTTCGAAGGGCCGATGATGTCGATCAAAACGGTCAACGCGCTGTCGCACTACACCGACTGGACCGTCGGACATGTGCACTCGGGGGCGCTCGGCTGGGTAGCGATGATCACCGTAGGCTGCATCTACAGTCTGCTGCCACGCGTGCTGAACTTGAAGTCGATGTATTCGACGCGGCTGATTGAGTCGCACTTCTGGGCGCATACAGCGGGCGTCGTCCTGTACATCGTCGCGATGTGGATCGCGGGCGTGATGCAGGGCCTGATGTGGCGTGCGACCAACGACGACGGCGAGATGACCTACACCTTTGTTGAATCGCTCAAAGCCACCTATCCGTATTACCTGGTCCGCGTTGGCGGCGGCGTGCTGGTGCTGAGCGGCATGTTCATGATGGCTTGGAATGTCTACAAGACGTTTGGTATGGCGCGCGATGTGCAGCCGGTGCCGATTCCTTCAACCGCCCTCGCACATGCATGATACGGAGCCGATGCCATGAATCACGAGAAAGTTGAAAAGAACATTGGCCTTATGGGCGTGCTGATCGCATTGGTGATCGCCGTGGGCGGCCTGGTCGAGATCGTCCCGCTGATGTATCAGGCGCAGGTCGTCAAACCGCTACCCGGTGTGGTGCCCTATCCGGCGCTGCAACTGGCAGGGCGCGACGTGTATGTGCGCGAGGGTTGCTACAACTGTCACTCGCAGATGATTCGCACGCTACGATTCGAAACCGCGCGCTATGGGCGCTATTCGCTCGCCGGCGAGTCGGTGTACGACCGTCCGTTCCAGTGGGGCAGTAAACGCACCGGCCCTGATTTGGCGCGTGTCGGCGGACGCTATAGCGACGATTGGCAGCGCGTGCATCTGATCGACCCGCGCGTGGTTGTGCCCGAATCCAATATGCCGGGATTCCCTTGGCTGGTTGAGGCTCTGGTCGATGGCGAGCTGGTCGCAAAAAAGATGCGACGCCTGCGCATGCTTGGCGATCCGTATAGCGATGCCGACATCCAGGGCGCGTCCGCGGCGGTCAGCGGCAAGTCCGAGCTCGATGCGCTGGTCGCCTATCTGCAGGCGCTCGGCAAGTTTGGCCCGAAACTGGATTCGCGCGGCGCAACAGCCAAGGCATCGCAGCCATGAGCAACGGATGGATTTCGGGCGTGGCCACGGCGCTGCTGCTGATTTGTTTTCTGGGCATCGTCGTCTGGGCCTGGAGCAGTCGTCGCAAGAACGAATTCGAGCAGGCGGCACGATTGCCGCTCGATGCGGATGACGTTGCGAAAGATCGGGAGGTGCCGTTGTGAGCTCCGCATGGTCGATCTACATCGTGGTTTTCTCGCTGGTCAACGTCGCCGCATGCCTGTGGCTGCTGTGGTGGACCTCCCGACGACGCGGTGCAGATGCACAGGGATCCTCAAGTCAGACCACGGGTCACGACTGGGATGGGATCAGGGAATTCAACACGCCGCTGCCGAAGTGGTGGTTGAACCTGTTCTATCTCACTATCGGATTTGCCTTCGTCTATCTTGCGCTGTATCCAGGGTTGGGTAGTTTCGCAGGCACCCAGGGTTGGTCCTCGGTAGCGCAGCATGACGCCGACGCCGCCGCTGCAGATGCCAGCATTCGACCGCTGTATGAGGCGTTTGCCGACAAGCCGTTCGAGGCTTTGCTACACGACCCGCAGGCGCAACGCCTGGGTCGGTCGGTATTTGCCCACAACTGCACCACCTGCCATGGCTCGGATGCGCAGGGCGCCAAAGGATTTCCCAATCTGGCCGACCAGGATTGGCTTTGGGGCGGGACACCGGAAATCGTGCTCACTACTATTCTCGACGGACGTCAGGCAGTGATGCCCGCGATGGAGGCAGTGATCGGTGCGGGCTCGGTGCCGGCCGTCACCGTCTATGTGCAAAGCCTTTCCGGTATGGCCGCAGATCCACAGTTGGCGGCGAAGGGCGAACCGCACTACAAGATGATCTGTGCGGCATGTCATGGCACTGACGGCAAGGGCAATCTGGCCTTGGGCGCACCCAATCTGACCGACGACGTGTGGTTGTACGGCGCAGATTTCGACAGCATTGCGCAGAGCATCCGCAGCGGTCGCAATGGCATGATGCCGGCGCATCGCGACATCATCGGTGAAGACAAGGCGCGCGTGGTTGCGGCCTGGGTGATTGCGCAGAGCCAGCGCGCGGCAGCTGAACATGGCAGCAAGTAGGCCGCGATGAACCAGCAGCCAGAGTCGGGCGAAATCAACTCGGTGGCGCACGATTGCACTGACTCTGCGCCGCGCACGATGGTGCAATTCATTGGCGCGATCCTGTGGCCTTCGTTCTTCGCCGCCGGGGTGGCGACGATGGTGCTGTTTGCCTTCGTCGATCCGCTGGCGCTGGCCGAAATCAGCTTCCCGCGATGGCGTATTTCTCGCGAACTCGGGTACAGCGTCGGATTTTTCATGTTCTGGCTGTGCACGGCATCGAGCAGCCTGTTCACCTGGATCTTGTTGCGCCCTCCCAGCCGATTCAACGTACCGATCGAACGCGATTGATGAGCAGGCTGATTCCAATACAGATTGTCGGTGACGGCGCGATGTATGCGAGCGCGGCGAAAATCCATCCGCGTGAAACCGACGGACGCCTGCAGCGGCTGCGCATTTTTGCCGTGTTCTGGTTGCTCGGCATGTTTTATGTTTTCCCCTGGCTGCGCTGGGGAGAGCGGCAGATGGTGCTGTTCGATTTGCCTGCTCGAAAATTTTACGTGTTCGGGCTTTCCTTCTGGCCGCAGGACTTTGTTTACCTCTCCATGCTGCTGATGATCGCTGCGTTCGCGTTGTTTTTCTTCACGGCGCTGGCCGGGCGATTGTGGTGCGGCTACGCTTGCCCGCAGACGGTATGGACCGAAGTGTTCCTGTGGATAGAACGTTGGACCGAGGGCACGCGTAACCAACGCATCAAGCTGGATGCCGCGCCATGGACGCGCAACAAGTTTCTACGCAAGGGCGCCAAGCAGTTGCTTTGGGTCGGACTCGCGCTGTGGACTGGATTCACCTTTGTCGGCTTCTTCACGCCGATCCGTGAATTGGCGGTTGAAGTGGTCAACCTGCAGCTGGGCAGTTGGGAGATTTTCTGGATACTGTTCTATGGCTTGGCAACCTATGGCAATGCCGGCTACCTGCGCGAACAGGTATGCAAATACATGTGCCCCTATGCGCGCTTCCAGGGCGCCATGTTCGATCGAGATACCCTGATCATCGCCTACGACGAAAAGCGCGGCGAACCGCGTGGCGCCCGCCGCAAAGGGGTGCCCAGTTCCACGGCACAATCGCCTGCAGGCGCGACCGAAAGTGCGGCAGCGTCGATCGCGGCCAGGTCCGCTCCTGCAATTGGAGCGCACCTGACTCCTTTGAGCCATATCACGAAGGATGCGTTGGCCCCCTTGAGTCAAGGGGGCGGTGGGGGATTTGGTGGTACGTCGAGTGAGGACGCCAGCCCGAAGCCGCAAATTGTGCAATCGCCTGCAGGCGCGACCGAAAGTGCGGCAGCGTCGATCGCGGCCAGGTCCGCTCCTGCAATTGGAGCGCACCTGACTCCTTTGAGCCATATAGCGAAGGATGCCTTGGCCCCCTTGAGTCAAGGGGGCGGTGGGGGATTTGGTGGTACGTCGAGTGAGGGCGCCAGCCCGAAGCCGCAAATTGTGCAATCAACGCAGTCGCTAGGCGACTGCGTTGATTGCACAATTTGCGTCCAGGTCTGCCCCACCGGAATCGATATCCGCAACGGCTTGCAATACGAATGTATCGCCTGCGGTGCCTGCGCTGATGCCTGCGATGTGGTCATGGATAAAGTCGGTTATCCGCGTGGATTGATCCGTTACTCGTCGCTCAACGCAATCAATGACCAGCCCAGTCGTGTGCTGCGCCCGCGAATCCTGATCTACGCCGCGATACTGCTGCTGCTGGTCACAGCATTTACCTGGTCGGTGTTCAACCGCATACCGCTCATCGTGGACGTACTGCGCGATCGCAATGCCCTGTACCGCGCCGTCGCCGATGGCAGCATCGAGAACAGCTACACGCTCAAGGTGATGAACAAGGATCAGCGTGCACATCGCTATTTTATCTCGGTGCAATCGGATCTCCCGCTCAGCGTGGTATCCGGAGAGCAGAGCTTTGACGTAGCCGCCGAAGAGGTCGTCGAGATTCCGCTGACGCTGCGTGCCGCGCCCGACTCGGTCAAGGGAGTCAATGAAATCGTGATTACTGTGCAGAGCGACAGTGCTGCCGATGTGGTGTACAGCCAGGAGACCCGATTCTTTGGTCCAATTTGATGGATAACCACACTGCCGCCACCAACCACACTCTGCCCTGGTATCGCGCACCGGTGCTATGGCTGGCGGTCGCCTTACCGGCGCTCACTGTGGTGGCGGGGGTGGTGACCTATATCATCGCGGCGGACGGCTTCAACGATGCCGAGCCCGATGCGGTGCGCCGGGTAGCACAGGTGCAGATTTCGGACCTGCATCAGGACGAAACTGCCGCGCGCCTCGGATTGAGCGCACATGCTGCGATCGACCCGGTGAGTGGGCGCGTTCGACTAAGCATGAACGCGATTGGCACCGACGCGAACCTGCAATTGATTCTCACGCACAAGTCCCAGGCGCGACGCGATCAAGTGGTTCGGCTCACGGCCAGTTCGGGCGGCGATTGGATTGGCGTGTTGCCGAGCGATCATGGCGGCGCTTTCAACGTTTCGTTGGTGCCAGCCAGCGCGCTCTGGCGGCTGGTCGGCAGTCTCGAGCCGAACGCCGAGCGATTGCTGCTCCTGCCGGCGTTGGGGCGTGGCCATGAATGAGTCTTCGTTGCGCTGCTATCACTGCGGCGATCACCTGCTCGAGCGCGGCAACGAGCACGCCAAAATCGCCGGGGTGGATCGCGGCTTCTGCTGCACCGGCTGTGTCGCCGCCGCTCAGTGGCTGCACGATGGCGGACTCGGCGACTTTTATCGATTGCGCAGTGCAAATTCGGCGCGTGTTGTTGAAGTTGATGACTACGCAGCCTGGGACAGTCCTGCGTTCCACGGCCTGTACGTGCGCGAGCACACGACAGCTGACGACTCAATCGCGCTAAGCGAGATCGATGTATCGCTCGATGGGCTGCGTTGCGCGGCCTGCGCCTGGCTGATACCCAAAGTGGGAGAAGCCATGGCGGGCGTGCGCTCGATCGCGTTGAACGCCGCGACCGGACGCTCGCGTCTGGTCTGGGACCGGCGCCAGGTAAGCCTGTCCGCAATCGTCTCGCGACTGGCACAATTGGGATATCGAGCGCGCGTTGCCGAGCAGGGCAGTGACCGGCAACGTAAGCAGCGGCGCAGCGCGCTCAAGCGTATTGCCCTCGCGGGTATCGCCGCGATGCAGGCGATGATGATGAGTGAAGCGTTGTACTTCGGTGGCAGCGAACTGGATCTGGGCACGCGTGATTTTCTGCGCTGGATGACGATGATCCTGGCGACACCGGTAGTGCTGTGGTCGGCGGCTGGATTTTTCCGCGGCGCGCTGCTCGAACTGAAATTCCGACGCTGGGGCATGGACACGCTGGTGGCGCTGTCTGTGGGTTTGGCCTATTCAGTAAGTGTCTTTGAGACCCTGCGTGGCGGGCCCCATGTGTATTTCGACGCCGCGGTGATGTTCGTGTTCTTTCTGCTGGTCGCGCGCTACGTCGAATCGATGACGCGCGAACGCGCCCGAGCTGCCATCACGCGTGCCCAGGCGCAGCCGGTTACGGTGCGCAAACTGACCCCGACTGGTCCGGTCGAAGTGAGCTTGTTGGAATTGAAAATCGGCGATCGCGTGCAGGTACAGGCTGGCCACAATGTACCGGTTGACGGTTGCCTGGAAAGTGATTTTGCTGAACTGGACGAAAGTCTGCTCAATGGCGAACCCCGTGCACAGCGGCGAATTCACGACGACCGCGTGTTGGCCGGCAGCATCGTGCTGGGCGCGCCCCTGATCCTGCGGGTTGAAGCTCTGGGGGCGGCTACGTGGCTGGCGCAACTGGGCAGCCTGGTCGATCAGGCGCAGCATTCCCGGCCGATAATTCAGCAACGCGCACAAGCGTGGGCGCGGGTATTTGTGATCACGATGATGGCGTTGGCGCTGGTTGCGGCCCTGATCTGGACGCAGATCGACATCACGCGTGCGGTTCCGGTGTCGTTGGCGGTGCTGGCAGCAGCCTGCCCCTGCGCATTTGCATTGGCAGTGCCGGCCGCGCAGGCCGCGGCCCAGGCTGAACTGGCACGGCGCGGCATTCTGGTGGTGAGCGCCGATGCGCTGGAGCGTGCAGCGCAGATTGATCGCGTCGCCTTCGACAAAACGGGAACACTCACGCACGGCCGCCCTTCGATTGAAAGCGTGGAGCGACTGGACGCATCGATGTCGGACGATGACGCGCTCGCGATTGCAGCGGCGCTTGAACGCGGTCATCGACATCCCATCGCACATGCTTTTCTGAGACATGATCGGGGTCACCGAGTGGTTGCGGCGCGTGTCGTCGCCGGCGACGGTGTGACTGGTGAGATCGATGGTGTTGGCTATCGATTGGGGCGTCACCAGTTCGCGGACCCCAACGCCGAAGTCGATGACGGACGGGTGTGGCTATCGCGACCACCGCTGGTGCTCGCAGCTTTTTGCCTCAACGATGCTCTGCGCGAAGAGGCCGCCGCCTGCGTCGCACAGCTGCATAAATCCGCAATCGACAGTCTGGTGCTTTCCGGTGATGCCAGCCACGCAATACGAACCATTGCCGACGCCTTGGGTGTGCGCAGTGCCCGTGGCGACCTGCGGCCCGAGCAGAAATTGTCGTTGCTGCAGGCCGAACAACGGGCCGGCCATCGCGTGGCAATGATCGGTGATGGCATCAACGATGCCCCGGTACTCGCCGCCGCTGATCTGGCCATCGCCATGGGTGAGGGCGCAGCGCTGGCGCAGCGCAGTGCCGATTTGATTCTGCTGCGGCCATCGTTGCTGTTGTTGCCGCACGCGTTGGCTGTTGCGCGACGCACGCAGCGTGTCATTCGACAAAACTTGACTTGGTCGGTGGGTTATCACGTGGTGATGCTGCCTGCGGCGTTGCTGGGCATCATGCCGCCGTGGGTGGCGGCACTGGGCATGTCACTGTCTTCGTTGCTGGTCACCTTGAACGCAGCACGATTGCTGCGTGCACACCCGGCCGCGCTGCCGCGCAGCGTGCCAGCCGAACTTGAATTGGCGGCCACACCTTGAACGCGTTGCTCATTCTGATTCCGGTCAGCGTGCTGCTTGTGGGCGTGGCCATCTGGGCGTTTTTCTGGGCGGTCGACAGCGGTCAGTTCGATGACCTGGATTCACCGGCGCTGGAGATCCTGCGCGACGAGCCCGATCGCGACGAAGAGGGGCAGTCCCGATGATTGCGCTGGGCGCGTCGCTACTCGCGGCGTTCGTCGTCGGCCTTGGCGGGGGTGCGCATTGCGCGTTGATGTGCAGCGGAATTTCCGCAGCGATCGTGTCTGGCGCAGCCCGCGAGCGAAGCGTGTTGCACGCATCATTCGCCCAGGCAGGCCGCATTGCGAGCTACATGGCTGCGGGCATAATCGTAGCCACAATCAGCTCAGGCGCACTGTCACTGCTTGCCGAAGGCAGCGGGCGCAGCGTTGTCCAGGTACTGCTCGGACTGGCGTGGATCCTGATGGCGTTGCAATTGTTCGGATGGCTGCCACGAAGCCGCTGGCTGGCGCGCGTCGGCGCTGCCTTCTGGAAGCAACTACAGCCACTGACGCGCCGGGTCTGGCCGGTCAATACGCCGTTGCGCGCGTTGCTGGCAGGTGCGTTGTGGGGATGGCTGCCATGCGCAATGTCGTATGCCATGCTCATGGTCGCCGCAGCGTCGGGCGATCCGCTGCAGGCCGGTCTCATGATGTTCGCATTCGGAATCGGCACGATGCCGGGTACCTTGCTGCCCGCGTTGGCTACGGCGCGACTGCAAAGGTTGGGACTGTCTCCCCGGTTCCGGCAGATCGCGGCGGCAGCAATGCTGGCATTGGGCGTGTTTACGGTGACGTCACCTTGGGTGCCGGGCGTCGGCCATGCCCATCATCCGGCACCGCTTTCGGCAGATGCAAACCCAGGCCAACATCAGCCGCACCATTGAGCAGGCGGTGCGACACTTCAGCACGCTCAGATGGCTTGCTGAACTAGCAACGGCGATGCCTCACCGGCGATTTCATCGAGACGTGCGAAGTCGAGAATGCGGATGCGTTTGCGCTCCACCGACAGCACACCCATTTCCTCGAAGCGGGTAAAGATACGGCTTACCGTCTCAATCGCAAGTCCGAGATAATTGGCCAAATCCTGGCGCGACATGCTGAGCAGAAAATCGTCGTGCACGAGTCGCAGGCGCCGCTGCCGATCGGACAGGCTGCGCAGGAAAATGGCGAGTCTTTCCTGCGCTTGCTTGCGACCCATCATCACCAGATGTTCGTGGTCTTTCACCACTTCACGGCTGGCGATGCGCAACAGCTGTCGATGCAGACCGGGAACCTGGTGGGCCACATCCTGCAGCCCATCGAACGGCACGTCGCACACCGAGGCTAGTTCAAGCGCTTCGGCGGTGCAGCGATGGTGATCATCGGCCAGTGCGTCAAAGCCGATAATCTCACCCGGTAGATGGAAGCCCAATATCTGCACCTCACCGTCCGCCGAAGTGGAGTAGGTCTTGAAGGTGCCGGAGCGCACAACAAACAGCGCATGAAAAGTCGAGCCATCCTCGAACAACTTCTGTCCGCGTTGCAGGGGCCTGCGTTGTTGAACCGCCGCATCCAGTCGTAGCAGATCGTCACCGTCAATGCCTGCGGGAAGGCACAGCTGTGAAAGCCCGCAGGCCGAACAACTGGCACGCAGTCGGCCGATGTCCAGGGTAGCAACTGCGGTGCTCATTTGATTTCCAATTCGGGTGTTGACACGACGAAAACTCTTTGCAACGGAGTGAAGCCAGCTGATTGCTTATGGAAGGTCTGAATAAGTCACGACGTCGTCTTCGCCACACTGCTTATCGCTTGCCAAACCCCCGCTCTCAACAGCGGAGCTGGTCGCTCTCAACAGCGGAGCTAATCAACCTGCGGTTTTTCGCCCCCTGACTCAGGGGGCTATTGCGGCTCCGGACTTGTTCAGAGGTTCCTTAAAGGCCTCGTCGAAAAATGTGTGCATCAACGCGAAGCCGCGCTTGGCGGCGCGTTCGTTATAGAGGCAGCCCGGCGGCGACTTGGCATCGGACTCGGCGAAACAATGCACTGCGCCACCAAGGTTTACGAACTGCCAGTCGACATTGGCATCGCGCATTTCCGCGGCAAACGCCTGGATCTGTTCCGCCGGCACGTACTTGTCGTCGGCACCATTGAGCGCCAACACGCTGCCCTTGATATTTTTGGCCAGGCTGGGATCGTCGCTGGATAGATTGCCGTGGAAGCTCACGACGCCGTCGAGGTCGGCGCCACTGCGGGCCAGTTCAAGTGCCGTGGCGCCGCCAAAGCAAAAGCCGATAGCGCCGATTTTTGCGCTGTCCAACGCGACCGTCTCGCCTTGTGCCTTGAGTACATCCAGCGCGGCCTTGGCACGTGCACGCAGAACACCGCGGTCTTTGTACATGGCAGTGGCAGCGGCTCCGGCTGCCTTGTCGTCGGCAGGTCGCACCTCGGCGCTGTAGACATCGGCGACCAGCACCACATAGCGCTTGCCAGCAATGGCCTTGGCCTTCTCGATCTGTCCGGCGTTCATGCCATACCAGTTTGGAAACATGACCAATCCCGGTCGTGCAGTTTTTACGCTGTCGTCATAAACCAATGCGCTCTTGAACTCGGTGTCGTCAATCTTGTAGGTCAGTTCTTTGCTCACCATGGCGGCATCTGCGCCGCTGGCCATTGATAGCGCGAGCGCGACGAGCAGATATTTGTGTTTCATGGCTTTCTCCAAGTCTTCTCAAGCCCGATTTATACACCAAGGTCGGTGCCCTAAGGAAGGTCTGAACAAGTCACAACTTCGTCTTCGCCACACTGCCTATTGCTTGCCAAACCCCCAAAGGCCTGCGGTTTTTCGTCCCCTGACTCAGGGGCTATCGCAGCTCCGGACTTGTTTAGAGGTTCCCTATGCGTGTTCAGACAATTTGTTGCGGCCAACCCGTCCAAAGAGGGGTTGTTGCACACCCAAGTCGCGATATTCTTCGCTACCGTTATGTGGAGCTGGCCCCATGCGTTGGATAGGAATGACAATCGCCACCTTGGCGCTGTGTGCGTCAGGCGCCATGGGTGCCGTCGGCAACGAAGCGGGTGAAGCGGCGCAGAAGTATCGTCATTCTTTGTTTCAGTCGATCGTCTGGAACTTCAAGCCGATGAGCGAGATGGCGCGTGGCAAACGCGCGTTCGATGCGGCGGAGGTAAAACGCCGCGCGTTGACCGTGTCGTATCTGTCGCTGCTGCTGCAGGAAGCCTTCCCCGAGGGATCCGGGGCAAGTGCCGGAACCACCGACGCGCTTGATTTGATCTGGACCAATCCGAGCGATTTTGCCGAAAAGCTGAAGACCTTGCAGATCGAGTCCAATGCACTTCGCAAAGTGGCAGAGCTCGGCGATCAGGTGAGTTTCAACGAGCAATTCAGAAAATTGGGCGCCGCGTGCAAGGGCTGTCACGACAAGTACAAAGCGGATTGAGCGAGTGCGGATTGAGCGGGCCGATTGCGCGACCTGCGCAGCGTCACAGGCGCGCAGCTACACTGCTGTTCTGATTCCTTGGAACGCATTCCTTGACTTCATCTGCCGTAGCCACTGATGACGCCCGACCGGGCGTCGGGGCAAGCCGACCCGAATTGACTGCGCTTGCGTTGTCATTTGTCTATTTTTTCAGCGTACTCGGCGCCTACTACGTCATCCGGCCGGTACGCGAGCAAATTGGAGCCGCCGCCGGAGGCTCTGCTGCATTGCCGACGATCTGGTTGATTGTATTCGTCGTGATGTTGCTAATGACACCCGTGTACGGCGCCTTGGTGGCACGGTTTCCGCGCCGTGTCTTCATACCGGTGGTGTACGCGTTTTTCGCGCTGGGGATGGTACTGATGTCGACCGTGTTCGACCATCACTCACTCACGCCGCGACTGGCCACTGCGTTTTACGTTTGGGTCAGCGTGTTCAATCTGTTTGTGGTGGCGGTGTTCTGGAGCTACATGGCAGACATCTTCACCGCCGAGCAGGCGCGTCGCCTTTACGGCGCGATCGGTTTGGGCGGCACTCTCGGTGCTATCTGCGGACCGCTGCTCGCAATCAGTCTGGTGCATCGCATTGGCGTGCACGGACTCATGTACGTGTCGGCGACTCTGTTGCTGCTCGCGATGTTCACTGCGATTGCGCTTGGGCGATGGGCGAGACGGCATGGACGGCGCGAAGCTGCGCTGGAAAACCAGATTATTGGCGGCAGTTTTTGGGCGGGCGCCAAGCAGGTGATGACCCATCCTTTCCTGCGCCGCATGGCCTTGCTGCTGTTGCTTTCCGACATGATCGGCACGGTGCTCTACGCATTGAACCTCGACCTCGGCGCCAGCCTGTTTCAAACCCCGGAAGACCGCACCGAATTTTTCAGTCGAATCGATCTGTATACCAATCTGCTGCAGGTCGGATTGCAACTGTTGGTGGCGCCCTGGTTGCTGACGCGGTTTGGTCCCACGGTTACGCTGATGCTGGCAGGCGTGATCAACACGATCGGGCTATTCTTTCTGGCCACGATGCCAGGCACATTGTGGCTGATGGTGGCGCTGGTGGTCTCGCGCGCGTGCGCTTACGGGCTGGTGATGCCAGCGCGCGAAACTCTGTATACCCGCGTCGACCGCGAAGCGCGTTTCAAGGCGAAGGGCTTTATCGATACGGCTGTTTGGCGAGGCGGTGACGTGATGGCAACGAATATTCTTATCCTGCTCAGATCGGCCGGTGCCGGTATCCTGCAGCTTGGTCTGATCTGTGTGGGCACCGCCCTGCTCGGCGTCTACCTGACGCGCAACATCGAGAAGTTGCGCGGACTGCAACAGGAGAAAACGCCGTGATCCAAAAGCTGTGCTCGTGTGGTCTGCTGGTGCGGCTGTGTTCGCTGGTGCGGCTGTCGTCGCTCGGGCTGCTGATATTGGGCGCCAATGCGCTGCGCGCGACCGAGGCGTCAGACAATGACCACTGGGAATTTGGTCTGCGTGCTGGCGGCGCGATCACCGACAATAGTTTCAGCCTGGACGGCAAGGTCGAGACCTTAAGCCTGATGCGTACGCTTGGACCAAAGCGTGCAATTGAATTCGAGGTGAGCGCTGACCAACTCGATTTCGGAATTGACTATGGCCTCAAGCACACCAGTTTTTCGGTCAACTATCTGGAGATCAATCGCGAGCCGCTATGGGACCCCTATTTCCTGATCGGCGCCGGGGTGATCCAGTTTGACTCTCCCGAGGCGATCGACAAGGGTACCGATGCCATGGTTCAGGCTGCGGTCGGTGGCACCTGGGACCTGCTGCAAAGTGGCAAGCTGCTGTTTCGCGCCGATGTACGCGTGCGTTACGACCTCAACGACTCCGATCAGCCGGGCCAGGATGGTTTCGGCGATGCGATCCTGACGTTCGGATTGAGCGTGCCGTTTGGAGACGGAAAGTAATCGCAGAGAAGCTGGAGTCGCGGTGCGCCCCTACGCCGCTCGCGTCGGCGTCACCCACATGTTGATGTCGGCGCGCGCGACCTTGGTGCCGTCGCGATCAAAAATCTCGACCGGGATGATGCAATTGGCACCGGTGCCGATATCGACAGGAATTTCGATGCGCGCTTTCGCGTGCGCCGAGTGCTTGCACTTGGCCAGATACTGCACCTGCATGCCCTTTGGAATCCAGCGTCGGTCCGTGGTCAGAGTAGCTTCGATACCAACACCCGCTACCAGCTCGGCAAGGTTGCACAGCGCGATCGCATGGATCGTGCCGATGTGGTTTTGCACGCTGCGGCGGCGCCTGATGTGAGCTTCGGCACGGCCCGACTCCAGCAGGTCAAAGCGTGGGTGGATCGAGCCGAAGTAGGGCGCTTGCAGGCACACCGCGCGCGAAAACAGCCAATGGCCCGCTGGATAGCGGGTGAGTTTCTGGTACAGCGAAAGTACTTTGCTCATCGCGGAGTTCCTGGTCGGAGCCACGGAATGTCGGAGACGCCCGCGGCCGTCAAACGCTCGTTGTGGTGGCAGCTATCAGTTCAACCGCTTTCGCCTGATTGGTGCTCCCTCAAACCCAACAACTACGCTGCCGATCGCATCTTTGCTACGGCCGGCTGGACGCCAGTAGCGGGCAATTCGGCTGGATCAAAGTCATCGACACTGATGAACTCATGCGTCAGCGTCCGTACTTCGCGCAGCAGCTCGGCTTCGAGTGCGCTGATCAACCCGGATTGCACTGCTTCGGTGATTTGTGCGTCGGCTTCCAGCGCCTTGATCAGTCCAGACTTCAACGCCTTGACCAGCTTGCGTTCGATCGGCTCGGCCGCGATGACCTTAGGCAGCGCCTGATTCATGCGACCTACTGGATTGTTGGCGTTGGGTGTCAGATAGGCGCCTTCGATCAATCGATCACGCGCCTCGTTCGGCGACAGCATCAATGTGCAAACGCGATGGCCGAGGCGGTCGCCCGGTGTTTTTTCATGCATGCCGATCGGGAACACCAGTGCGCGCAGCAACCAGGCCACCGGGCGAATTGGAAAGTTGCGCAGCACTCCGTCAATCGCAGTTTGCATTGCATAGACGCGGTCATACATCGCCCAGGCCAGAAATGGGTGGTCGATGCTCGGGCGTCCCTGGTCTTCATAGCGCTTGAGCATCGCGCTCATCATATACAGATTGGCGAGGATGTCGCCGAGGCGGCCTGAGAGCTTTTCCTTGACCTTGAGCTTGCCACCCAAGGTCAGCATCGAGGTATCGGCCATCAGCGCGAGCACAGCGCTGTAGCGAGTGATCTTGCGATAGAACTTTGCGGTTGAATTGTTGCCGATCGGCGCCTTGGCAAAGCGTGAATGCGACAGTCCGAGCAGGAACGAGCGCACGCCGTTGGAAAGGGCAAATCCGATGTGACCAAACAACAGCTCATCAAAGGTGCGCAGGCGCACGCCGGCACCAGCAATTTGCGCAGCCTGCATTTCCTTCAGCACATAGGGATGGCAGCGAATCGCGCCCTGGCCGAAGATGATCATGCTGCGTGTGAGGATGTTGGCGCCCTCCACGGTGATGCTGATCGGTGCCGATTGAAAGGCGCGGCCAACGTAGTTGCGCGGGCCGAGGATGATGCCCTTGCCACCGTGAATGTCCATCACATCTTTGACCAGGGCAGCAGCCATCTCGGTGGCGTGATACTTGGCGATTGCCGAAGGCACCGCCGGTTTTTCGCCCAGGTCGACCGCGGCCGCGGTCATCTGCGATAAGGCAGTGACGGTATAAGCGTAGCCCCCAATGCGGGCGAGCGCTTCTTCAACGCCTTCGAAGCGACCGATCGG
>JAWXCG010000023.1:0-7338 GCA_034440555.1 Pseudomonadota bacterium | reverse complement strand
TGACCAGAAAGACCAGCACTGGATCGATTTGTGCGCGCTTGGCCTGATAGGTAAATTGCACGGTGAACAGCAGCATCCAACCGGCGAGCGCTGCAGCGCGTCGACCCCAGAGACGGCGTGTCAGATCAAAGGTCAGATAGATTGTGCCCAATGCCGCCAGCAACGAGGGCAGCAGGAATGCAATGCTCCAGTTGCCACTGAGCCGATACGCGACGACTTGCAGCCACATGAACAGCGGCGGCTTGTCGGGGTACAACTCATGCCCGCGATGCGGAAATAGATAGTTGCCAGTATCGAACATGGTCTGCGCGATGAGCGCGAAGCGCGGCTCGTCTGCGGGCCAGGGTTGCCGCATCCCAATTCCGGCAGCGAGCACGGCGAGCGCAGCCAGCATCAGCCAGAGCAGATCGCGTTGAGTCCAGCGCGTGCTGTTGAAGGTCATAGGTGGAGGTGGCAGGGAAGCCGGCATTGTAGTTGTGTAGGGAGCATTCAGTGCATGTCGTGGGGCGCTGTCGCGGCGCGTCGAGGATACCGCGGTGGTGTTGCAAGTTTGTCGTGCGCTGTATGCCGGCCACTGCGCCACTGCACCTGGAGGCTGCGCCAGCCGCGCGAAAAACGCCGAACCGGGTGCTGCATGGCACTACAATCGATCTGAAGAGTTGGTTTCGGGAGAAAAACTGCGTGGCCTGGATGCTGCTTCTGCTCGCCGGACTGTTCGAGGTTGTCTGGGCAGTCGGACTGAAATACTCACAGGGGTTCACGCGACTGTGGCCGAGCGTGGCGACGGTGATCGCGATGCTGATCAGCATGGTCCTGCTGGCAATGGCGATGCGCACGCTGCCGATGGGTACAGCGTATTCGGTCTGGGTCGGTATCGGTGCGGTCGGTACGGTGATCTTTGGCATCGCACTCTGGGACGAACCGGTGAACGCCGCGCGCATGATCAGTGTCGCCTTCATCATTATCGGCGTCATCGGCCTGAAGTTCGCAACGCCGGATTGACGGCGCCTGATTGACACTATCGTCAAACAACGGAGGTGAAAATTGTGAAGCTCTCGACAACGCCAATGTATTGGATCGGATCCTGGGTCGGCACCAATCGACTCTGGATGGACGGCTCGCGAAGTCCTGCGTTGTCTTCTGAATCGCGGGCGCAGATTGCACCAGAGGCGAACGGAAATTTCCTGCACATGCGCTATCGATGGCAGTACGAAGCAGTGGAACAGGAAGGCTGCTTGCTGCTCGGCAATCAGAATGCATCCGATGCTATTACTGCAGCCTGGTGCGATTCCTTTCATATGAGCGGCAAGCTGATGTTCTGTACGGGCAGTGTGAATGCCTCAGGTGATGTCGATATGCGCGGCAGCTATGCAGCGCCGCCAGGGCCCGACTGGGGATGGCGTATCAGTTTGTCGATGGCGTCGGCCGACAGGCTGTGCATGCAGATGTTCAACATCGATCCGCACGGCCTTGAGGAACTTGCAGTAAAGGCTGACTACTTGCGCGATGCGCAGGCAAGGTCGCTGGATTCAGGGTCCACGGTCGCCAATCGGCAATTTTGAGGTGATTTTTGCGACTGCGCTGCCCGCTGTTGATTGGCGCGCCAGTGCGTCGGGATTCCGGAAACAAATTGTTGTGCCACGCGCTCAGAGACTAGGAGGGTAGTGCTCGATGTCAGACGATACCTCGTTGATTGCCACTCTATCGGTGGCTCTGGGTTTGGCCTTGCTGTTCGGGTTTATCGCAACACGCATCAAGCTGCCCGCCTTGGTGGGATACCTGATTGCAGGCATGCTGATCGGCTCGACGCCAGGTCTGGAGAACGACATCGGTATCGCCGCGCAGCTCGCCGAGATCGGCGTGATGTTGCTGATGTTTGGCGTCGGCCTGCATTTTTCCATCGACGATTTACTATCGGTCAGGCGCATCGCTTTGCCGGGCGCCATCGTGCAGATTCTGCTGGCTACGGCGTTGGGTACCGGGCTCGCGCATTTCTGGGGTTGGGGTCTTGGCGCCAGCATCGTCTTCGGACTGGCGCTATCGGTGGCCAGCACCGTGGTGGTGCTGCGCGCATTGGAAGCTCAGGGCATCGTCCAATCACTCAACGGGCGCATCGCGGTTGGTTGGCTTCTGGTCCAGGATCTGATCATGGTGCTGGTGTTGGTCATGCTGCCGGCCATCGCCGCGCTGAACGACGGATCGACAAACACTACGGCAGCACCGCTGTGGATTGTTCTGGGCAAGACACTGGGCCAGTTGGCGATTTTCGTCGCGCTGATGCTGCTGGTAGGTAAGCGGGTATTTCCTTGGTTGTTGTGGCAGGTGGCGCATTCGGGATCGCGCGAGTTGTTTACCTTGTGCGTGATTGCGGCCGCAGTTGGCATTGCCTATGGTTCATCCGCGTTGTTCGGCGTTTCCTTCGCGCTGGGTGCTTTCTTTGCCGGCATGTTGCTGCGCGAATCCGAGCTGAGCTACCGCGTCGCGAAAGAGTCGTTGCCGTTGCGTGATGCGTTCTCGGTGTTGTTTTTTGTATCCGTTGGCATGCTGTTCGACCCGAGCGTACTGGTCACCGATTCGCTGCGCGTGCTCGGCGTGGTGCTGGTGATCGTGCTCGGCAATGGAATCATCAGCTTCGTGTTGGTGCTTGCGTTGCGCTATCCGCTCAACACCGCGTTGACGGTGTCGTCCAGCGTGGCGCAGATCGGCGAGTTCTCGTTCATCTTGGCCGGTCTGGGTGTGGGCCTTGGGATGCTCCCGGTGCAAGCGCAAAGTCTGATCCTGGCAGGCGCGATTATCTCAATCGCGATCAATCCGATTATTTTCCGGATGATCGAACCGGCGCAAGTGTGGATCCGCAAGCGTTCAAAACTGGCGCGCGATCTGGAGCGTCGCGACGACCCGTTAGCCGAGCTTCCCATGTCGGTGGAATCCAGTCAGGTCACCGGACATGTGGTCGTTGTCGGATGTGGCCGCGTCGGTCGGCGCATTGTGGAGTCGTTGCGAGCCCGCGGTGTGCGATTCGTGGTTGCCGATCAGAATCGCGAAATCGTCGAAGGTCTGCGCGCGGCGGGGATGCATGCCGTTGCCGGCAATGCTGCCGAACCGGCCGTGTTGATCCAGGCGCATATCGCCCGTGCTGCGGCGCTGGTGATTGCCACTCCGGACACATTCCATGTTCGTCAGATGATCGAGCTTGCGCGAGCACTCAATCCCGGAATCGACACTATCGTGCGCACACACAGCGAGGAAGAGGCGGAGTTGCTGCGCCGTGAAAACGCCGGTGCTGTATTCATCGGGGAGCACGAGTTGGCATCGGGCATGTCCAGGCATCTGCTGCAACGGTTGGCGATCCGAGCCGGCCATAAATCGCTGGAAACGCTGCCGCCGGGCTGATTCGACGCTGATCCAGCGTATCAGCGGAGGCTGTGTTGAAAAGTGACACTAAACGTCACCTCTTGGGAAAACTGACCCGCAGCGTCCAACTATTTGATGAAAAACAGTCTCACATTGACAAAATGTGACCCAATGCGCAATTCTGTCGCCTCTCGCCGGGAACAATCCATGTCCTCAGTACTTAATCCGAACAGGATCAGGCCGATGCAAGCGAAGATGGAAGCGGCAGTAGCGCTTACCCGCCGTGCCATGCAGCGCACCACCCAATTTGGTCGCTATCTCGTACTTTTGCGTCAATTCCAGGGCATCAACAAAGTTATTTCCGGCCTTAGTCCAGACGAGCGGCGCAAAATCGCGCTGGTGGCTTTATCCGAGATGACGCAGGCCAATGCCGCGGTGGCCAATGGCAGTGCTTCGCCCGACACGGATTGGACCGAAGAAGCCACCGCCGCGAGTGAACGCGCAAAATCGCCACATGTGCAAGTGCAGTCTGGAGCGGTGCGGCGTTGGTTGGTAGCAGCCTACCGGGTGACTAAGCTCTCGCAATACGGCGAGGTGCAGAGTTTGCATCGCGCAGTGCTGCGTTCGCTCCGGTTGATGCAAGGCGCCAGCGCTGGCGGCAAGACCAGTGATATTCACTGGGTCGAGTCACAGTAACGCGGCCACGTGCGGGATGGTGCTCCGCACGGGCGCAGCGGCTCGCCGCAGCGGTCTGGCAATGCGCTGTAGCGCCAAGCGCGCTCACACAGTCTCGGTGCGTCGACAGTGCTCGCCTTTGGCTTGACGAAAAACGTCTACCTTCGCTCTACACACGCGGTTGGCAATTCCGCATAGCAGATGGCGTGCCCCGTCTGCGGATGAATGTTCTGGCCGAGCCGGGTTGCGAAAAATTGACTTCGAGCTGACATCGAACTGGCTTCACGCCGCGCAATGTCGCTGCCAGACTCGCGCGCTCTTCCGCCCGAGTCGCCGATGACCACAATCGCCCCTGCGCCCGTGAATTCCACCGGGCGTGTGCTTTTTGCCAGCCTGATTGGTACCACGATCGAATTCTTCGATTTCTATATTTATGCGACGGCGGCAGTGCTGGTGTTTCCGGCTTTGTTCTTTCCGTCCAGTGATCCAGCCACGGCAACTTTGCAGTCTCTTGCTACCTTCGCTCTGGCCTTCTTCGCCCGGCCAGTAGGCTCGGCGCTGTTTGGGCACTTTGGTGATCGTATCGGGCGCAAGGCCACCTTGGCCGCGGCCTTGCTGACCATGGGTCTGTCGACCGTTTTTATCGGATTGCTGCCGACCTACGCGTCGATCGGCGTGACCGCGCCAATCCTTTTGGCCCTGTGTCGATTCGGCCAGGGGCTTGGACTCGGCGGCGAATGGGGTGGTGCAGTATTGCTTGCCACCGAGAACGCGCCGCCTGGCAAGCGTGCATGGTTCGGAATGTTCCCGCAGTTGGGCGCGCCGATCGGATTTGTTTGCGCCAATGGCACTTTCCTGTTGCTGGCGGGCGGGTTGAGCAACGCACAGTTTCTGAGCTGGGGATGGCGCATTCCGTTCCTGGCCAGTGCGATCCTGGTATTCGTTGGGCTATGGGTACGGCTGCGCATCCAGGAAACGCCTGACTTCCAGAAAGCGCTGGCCAATAACGAACGCGTACGTCTACCTATCGCCCGCGTCATCGCGCGGCATCCACGCGCTCTGCTGGCCGGAACCTTCGGCGCCATGGCGACCTTTGTCACCTTCTATCTGATGACAGTGTTCACCTTGAGCTGGGGTACGTCCAAACTTGGCTATACGCGCGAGCAGTTCCTGATACTGCAGTTGATTGCGGTGCTGTTTTTCGCCGTGACTATTCCGATCTCGGCAGTGCTGGCCGATCGTTTTGGAAGACGCATTACGCTGCTCGCGGTCAGCGCGTTGATCGTAGCCTTCGGGCTCTGCTTCGGTCCGCTGTTTGGATCGGGAAGCACGCTGGGTGTTCTGACCTTCCTCTGCCTGGGTATGGCGCTGATGGGACTGACCTACGGCCCGCTCGGCACTGCCCTGGCCGAAATTTTCCCGACCGCCGTTCGTTACACCGGTGCCTCGCTCAGCTTCAATCTTGCCGGCATCTTCGGGGCCTCGCTGGCGCCGTACATCGCGACGTGGCTGGCCACACACTATGGGCTTGCGGCAGTGGGCTATTACCTCAGCGGCGCGGCGCTGATCACGCTGCTGGCGCTGCTGGCATTGCCGCACGATCCGGCGGAACGGCCGTCATCGTAAATGGGCAGCGATCGAGCGCGCTGGATGTCGTAAAGCGTTGGCAGGATTCGCCTCTGGCTATTGCCGGTCCGCTCTGGGCCATGATGCCTGGAGATTCCCGATGAAGATGCAATCGCCGATGCTGGGATGGCTCTCGTTGTGCTTGCTGCTGTTCGCGCCGTTGGGCGCGCAACCGCCCTATCAGTCACCGCGGGTCGAGCCGAGCGCTCCGCTTGCCGGAGCCTTGGTCAACCTTGTGCAGTCGCCTGCATGGGAACCCTGCGGTGTGCCGCCACCGCCTGCGCCGCTGCGCTATCGGATTGGCCCGTCTGCGGCCGACGATTGCGGGGTGCGCTTATTCGGTCGTTTTGGGTCAGCTCACCGTGTTCGGGCCGGTGGACGTTCCGTTCAGCGCCAGCGGGACAGCGTAGGCGATTCCGCTGCTTGAATGGCGCGGCATGGGGCTGTTGGCGTTGTTGCTGATTGCAGCTGGCGCGGCGGTTTAGGGCCGGAGAGGCATAACCTTGGGCAACTGAGCGGGCACAACATGGCCGGGTAAATTCAGGCGTGCCTTATTTGTTCCAACTTGAAGAGACGAATAGGACAGATGGGTCATTTTCCCGAGGTGAAGCACGTGCGCGCGACATCGCAGGGAAACGGCAACAACGAGCAATGCAGATCTCCTGAAAGAGACTCTATTTCGTGCTCTGCAAATTTGGACGCAGATCACTAAACTGCGCATTCATTTCCACGGCGACGCGCGCATGGTTTCCCAAGGTCTGGTCATGATGTTCGCGACGTTGACCGCTCCGGTCCGCACTGGTGGTCGACGACCAACGTCCACCAGTACGAAGCACCGACATTACCCAGTGCCGGAAGCCGTCGGAAAAAAGTGCTGCCGATGACCTTGCTTGCCGCCAATGGCGTGCAACTCGAAGTCGAGTGCTTCGGCAATCCCAAGCATCCCGCGGTGTTGCTGATCATGGGACTGGGCATGCAGATGATTGCCTGGCCGGATGAATTCTGCCGCGGGCTCGCGAGCGCTGGCTATCACGTTGTGCGTTTTGACAACCGCGACATCGGGTTATCGAGCAAATGGCAAGGGGCGCGTCGTTACAGCCTTGCCACGGCTGCGTTACGTTACTGGCTGCGTCTGCCGGTACACGCGCCGTATCGACTCGATGCAATGGCGGCTGATACTGCTGGCGTGCTGGACGCGCTCGGCATCGATGCGGCACACATCGTTGGCGCGTCCATGGGCGGCATGATCGCGCAGACCGTTGCGGCGCAGTATCCGCAGCGCGCACTGAGTCTGAGTTCGATTATGTCGTCGACCGGAAGCAGATCTCTGCCAAATCCAAGTATCCGCGTGCTGCGTCTACTCATGGCGCGACCGCCGGCTGCTGCTGCGTTCGATCAACAGTTGGAACACTACGTCCGGCTGTTCCAGGCGATCGGCAGCCCAGGGTTTCCGACTCCCCTCAAACAGCTGCGCGAGCGTCTGGCGGTGGGGCTGCGTCGCAGCTACCACCCAGCCGGTACCGCACGACAACTGCTGGCCATAGCCGCGTCGGGCGATCGTTCTGCACAGTTGCGCCGGATATCTTGTCCAACGTTGGTGATACATGGCGACGCTGACTGCCTGGTGCCGCTCGCACACGGTATCGACAGTGCGCGCAAAATCCCCAACGCGCAGCTGCGCGT
>JAWXCG010000022.1:0-7333 GCA_034440555.1 Pseudomonadota bacterium | reverse complement strand
GCCGCGATCGCGGCTGAGCTCTCGGCGCGCAAAGCGAATGTGCCGCATGATGTGGTGTCCAACCCCGAGTTTCTGAAGGAGGGCGATGCGGTCAAGGACTGTATGCGCCCGGACCGCATCGTCATTGGCAGCGACAGCGCGCAGGCGATCGAGCTGATGAAGCGTCTCTACGCACCCTTTAACCGCAATCACGAACGCATGGTGCTGATGGACGTACGCTCGGCGGAGCTGACCAAGTACGCCGCCAATGCCATGTTGGCGACCAAGATCAGCTTCATGAATGAGATCGCCAATATTGCCGAGCGCGTCGGTGCCGATATCGAGCATGTGCGCCACGGCATCGGCTCGGACTCGCGCATCGGCTACGCATTTATCTATCCTGGCGTGGGTTACGGCGGCTCGTGTTTTCCCAAGGATGTCCAGGCGCTGGATCGCACTGCGCGACAGCATGGCTACACGCCGCGCATTCTGGAATCGGTGGAGGCAGTCAACCGTGCGCAGAAGCACCGACTGTTCGAACTGATCCATGGTCATTTCAATGGGGCGCTCGCCGGTCGCACGATTGCCGTCTGGGGGCTGGCGTTCAAACCCAACACCGATGACATGCGCGAGGCGCCCTCACGCGTCCTGCTGCAACAGTTGTGGCTCGCTGGTGTGAAAGTGCGCGCGTACGATCCCGAGGCGATGCACGAGGCGCAGCGCGTTTTTGGCGAGCGCGCCGATCTGGTGCTTTGCGACAGTGCCGAGGCGGCGCTCGAGGGCGCCGACGCCTTGGCGGTGGTCACCGAGTGGAAGGTTTTCTGGAGCCACGACCTGGCGCTGATTCGTTCCGCGTTGAAGTCACCCGTGATGTTTGACGGCCGCAATATATTCGATCCCAAAGCCGCAGAGGACGCTGGCATCGCCTATTATGGAATCGGGCGCGGCCGGTCGGTTCGTTCTTCGTGATAGCGAATGGGGGGCGAGCTGCGGCCGCGAACGACTTTACGTGAAGCCAACCTTCGCGGCCACGAGCCGCTCGCAGAAGAAGTGACGCATGCGCAATTACGCTTCGATCAAACGTATCCTGGTTACCGGCGGCGCCGGATTTCTCGGTTCGCATTTGTGTGATCGCCTGATTGCGCTGGGTCACGAAGTAGTCTGCGCGGACAACCTGTTCACCGGCAGCAAGCGCAATGTCGCCCACTTGCTGGCGCATCCACGTTTCGAATTTCTGCGTCACGATGTCACCTTTCCGCTATTCATCGAAGTCGATGAAATCTGGAACTTGGCCTGTCCGGCATCACCCATTCATTACCAGCACGACCCGGTGCAGACCACCAAGACCAGCGTGCACGGCGCAATCAATATGCTTGGCCTCGCCAAGCGTTTGGACTGCCGCATTTTTCAGGCATCGACCAGCGAGGTCTATGGCGATCCCAAGGTTCATCCGCAGCCGGAATCGTACTGGGGCCACGTCAACAACATTGGCCCGCGTTCCTGCTATGACGAAGGCAAGCGCTGCGCTGAGACGTTGTTTTTTGATTATCACCGCCAACACGGCCTCGACATCAAAGTCGCCCGGATCTTCAATACGTACGGTCCACGCATGCACCCGAATGATGGCCGTGTGGTTTCAAATTTCATCGTGCAAGCACTGAAGAACGAACCCATCACCATCTATGGCGAAGGCCAGCAGACCCGATCTTTTTGCTACGTTGACGATCTGCTCGACGGCTTTCTCAAGCTGATGGCCACGCCCAAGGGTTTTACCGGACCAGTAAATCTTGGCAATCCCGGCGAGTTCACCATCCGTGAACTGGCCGAGCGAGTGATCGCGCTTACCGGGTCCGGGTCGCAACTGGTGTTCATGCCTTTGCCCGCAGACGATCCGACGCAGCGTCAACCAGATATCAGCCTGGCGCGTCGCGAACTGGGTTGGTCCCCGGGGATCGCGCTCGAGCAAGGGCTGCAACGCACCATCGAATATTTCGATGCACTGCTGGCTGGTCGTGATATTCCTACTCCGGCGCATGCTGCGTGAGCGAATGCGTACTGGTGACCGGAGGCGCTGGCTACATTGGCAGCCATGTCTGTCGGGCACTGGCCGCGGCTGGTCGAACACCGGTGAGCGTTGATGACCTGAGTACCGGCAATGCCTGGGCGGTGCAGTGGGGCCCACTTGAGCGCGGCGATGTGGGTGACCTGGAATTTCTGAAATCGGTGTTCGCCAAGTACCCGATCCAGGCGGTCATGCATCTGGCCGGCAGTGCGTTGGCCGGTGAAGGCGAAACTCGACCGGTGCACTACTGGCACAACAATGTGAGTGCCGGCATCACCCTGTTGCAGAGCATGTCAGCGGCGAATGTTCGCCGCATCGTGTTTTCCTCGAGTTGCGCGCTCTACGGTCAGCCGGACCGCGTTCCCGTGGATGAAGAACTGCCGATCGCACCGATCAGCGTATATGGACGCAGCAAGGCTGCATTCGAGACAGTGCTTGCCGATGTGGCGGCGCGAGGCGCGATCGACTATGTGGCGCTGCGTTACTTCAATGCGGCCGGCGCTGCAGCGGATGCGGCCATTGGCGAATGGCATCAGCCGGAGACCCATCTCATCCCGAGTGTGCTGCTGGCGATACGCAATAAAACCCCAGTGTGCGTCTACGGCACTGACTACGACACGGCCGACGGCACCTGCGTTCGCGATTACGTGCATGTCGAGGATATTGCCGATGCGCATCTGGCGGCGCTGGGTCGTAGCGCAGATGGCGGAGGCGTGGCCGTAAACATCGGCAGCGGGCAGGGGTTTTCGGTGAACGAGGTGATCCTCAGCTGCGAACACGTGACCGGTCGGCGGGTGCAGGTGCGCAAGCTGCCGCGTCGACCGGGTGACCCAGCGCGTCTGTTTGCCGACAGCAGCCGCGCGCGCGATGTGCTGGGTTGGACGCCGCGACAGGTGGTACTTGACCGCATCGTTGCCTCGGCCTGGCATTGGCTGCAAACCGGGGCGACCGTGCGCAGTGTGTGAACATTGTTCGCAAGTTCAGGCCCAACCCGGTATGCCTATTGTGGGAGCGGCGTAAGCCGCGATTCTCAACGCCTGCGCAAAACCGGGCAATCGCGTCAGGGGAGCGGATGTCAGCGTGGCTGCATCGCGAATATTTTGTTTTGCGAATTCCCGCCACGGCGCACATACTGTCGCCGGGAACCCGGGATCAGATATGAACTCGAATACTTTGCGGCTATTGCCAGCTATTTTCGCCATCGGCTTGCTGCTGGGCTGTGCCAGCTCTGGCGGCGGGCCGGAGGGCCGGATGAGCGCCGTCACTTCGACCACCAGTCTGCCCGCACCCGATACGACTTCCAGCAGCGGCGCCTACGAGGGTGTTTCCGATTATCGCGTTGGTCCGCAGGACCTGATCGAAATCAGCGTATTCCAGGTCACCGATCTCAATCGCACGGTGCGCCTGAATAGCGTCGGCCAGATATCTCTGCCGCTGATCGGCAGCGTAGCGGCAGGTGGAAAGACCGTGCAGGAACTCGAAGCGGAGATCGCATCGCGGCTCAGCCAGCGCTATCTGCAAAATCCACAGGTCAGTGTGTTCGTCAAGGAGTTCGCCAGTCAGCGCGTTACGCTCGAGGGCGCGATCAAGAATCCGGGGATCTATCCGCTGACGGGGCGCACCTCGTTGATCCAGGCGATCGCCATGGCGCAGGGACTCGATCCGCTTGCCAACCCGCAGGGCATAGTCGTTTTCCGTATGGTCGACGGCAAGAAGATGGCAGCGGTGTTCGATATTGCCGCAATCCGTGCGGGCAATGCCGAGGATCCGCCCGTCTATGGCGACGACATCATTGTCGTTGAACAGTCAGGTTCCAAGACGGCGCTGCGCCGGTTCATCGAGACAGTGCCGATGCTGAGCTTTTTCTTTTTGTTTTGAATTCTTTTGGTTTTTTTTAAGTACGCCGGAGCAGGCCAAGATCATGTCACGACAGCCGCATGACGCTGGACATTCAGGCCACCTGCCGATTGCGCTGGAGACGCGACGCCCGATGTTGGTGGCGAACGATCCGCATCGCGCGATCAGCCTTGACCTGCGCGCGCCCGAGCCGGAAGCGACCAATGACGACATGGATCTGCGCGCCTACTGGCGTATTCTGCTCAAGCGACGCTGGACCGTACTCGGCGCCTGGTTGATCGTTTTGGTCACTGTGCTGGTGGGCACGCTCCTCACCACGCCGATTTATCGGGCAGCGGCCATCCTGCAAATCGAGCGCGACACCATCAAGGTGGTCGATGTCGGCTCCATGACCCCGCTGGAAGGTGCCGGCGACCGCGATTTTTACCAGACTCAGTATGAGCTACTGAAGAGTCGCAGCCTGGCCGAGCGCGTCGTCAACCAGATGGGCCTGGCGGCGAGCGGCGAATTGGAGCGCCTGAAACCACGCACGATGTGGGGGCGTCTGAGCGCATTATTTTCCGAAAACGGCGCGACGCGCACGGCGCCGGTGGCATCCACTTCGGGTGCGGCACCACAGTCTGCGCCCAGCGATGATCGGCAACGCGCCTTGGTGAATCTGTTCAAGGAAGGTCTGTCGATTGAACCGGTGCGCAATTCGCGGTTGGTACGAATCAACTACGACAGCCCGGATCGCGCTTTTTCTCAGCGTGCTGCCAATGCCGTGGCGGAAACGTTCATCGCCAGCAATCTGGAGCGGCGCTTTGATTCGTCTTCGTATGCCAAGGGCTATCTGGAAGAGCGCCTGCAGGAGTTTCGACTCAAACTTGAGGAATCCGAACGCAATCTGGTCAGCTTTGCGCAACGCGAGCAAATCGTCAGCGTTGGCGAGGATTCGAGCTCGCTCTCGGAACAGTCGCTGGCTTCGCTCAATGGCGCTGTGGACAAGGCGCGCGAAGAACGTATTCGTACCGAGTCGCGCTGGCGGCAGGCGCAGGCCTCGCGCGGCTTGGTGTTGTATGCCGATGTCGGCAGCAGTTCGATCATTCAGTCCTTGCAGGAAAGCCGCGGCAAGCTGATGGCCGAATACCAGGACAAGCTGCGCATGTATAAACCCGAGTATCCGTTGATGCTGCAGCTCAAGGGGCAGATCAGTGAGATTGGCAGGCAGACTGTCGACGAGATCGCCAACATCAAAGCGGCGATCCAGGCCGACTATCTGGGTGCCCAGGATCAGGAACGCTTGCTCAACGAGCAGATGGCCGCGGTCAAGGTGGAAGTGCTCGATCTGCAGAATCGCAGCATCCAATACAACATTTACAAGCGTGAGGTCGATACCAACCGCCAGCTTTACGATGGGCTTTTGCAACGCTACAAGGAAGTGGGCGTCGCCGGTGGGGTCAGCACCAACAATATCTCCATCGTTGATCGCGCCATCCCAGGCTCGAAGTTCAAGCCAAGCGTCAAGGGCAATCTGGTGATCGGCGCTCTTATCGGTCTGTTGCTGGGCATCTTGCTGGCACTGGCCTTCGAGTATCTGGACGATACGCTCAAGGCGCCCGAAGACATCGAGCGGCACTTGGGTGTTCCCGTGCTCGGGGTCATCCCGATGCTGAAGAAGATCACGCCGCAGGAGGCATGGCAGGACCAGCGCTCAGCGTTCTCCGAAGCATATCGGTCGGTGCGCACCGCATTGCAGTTCTCCACTGCAACGGGTTCGCCCAAGTCGTTGCTGGTTACCAGCGCTACCCCCAGCGAAGGCAAGTCGACCACCGCGCTTACCCTGGCGCGCAATTTTGCACAGATGGGCACCCGCGTGTTGCTGATCGATGCCGACCTGCGCAATCCGACGTTGCACCGCACACTCGGCATCGAAAACACCAAAGGGCTGAGTAATCTGTTGGCCGGTGCCGTGCGTCCCAGCGATGTGATCATCACCACCGGCGATCGCGGCCTGATGGTGATGACCAGCGGTCCGCTGCCGCCCAATCCGGCCGAGCTGCTTGCCGGCAGCAAGATGCTTTCGCTGCTGACTGTAGCCGGCGTCAAGTTTGACAAGATCATCATTGATGGTCCGCCGGTACTCGGCCTCGCCGATGCGCCGATCCTTGCCAACGTCGCGCGCGCAACCCTGCTCGTGGTGGAAGCTGGCGAGACCCGGGTCAGCGTTGCCCGCAATGCCATCAAGCGTCTGCAAGCGGCGCGTGCGTTCGTGGTCGGCGGCATCCTGACCAAATTTGAATCACGCCAGTCGGGCTATGGCTACGGTTACGGTGACTACAACTACTATACGTATCGCGGCAAGGGCGTCCCCAGGCTGGAGCGGCAATGAGCGTCGCAGCCGCCAGTGCAGTGCGTTATGCGCTGGATCTAGTCAAGGTGCCGGCCGCTGTGCCAGCAGCGCGCGCGGCCCGGTTTCCCACCGACATCACCACATTGTTGCGTCTTGTCGCGATGGACAGCACGACGATCGAGCAATCGGTGGCGCAAACCGGAGAGTCCGAAGCCCAGCTGCTCGACGCCGCCGAGTTCTTTGTGCTGCAGGTATGTTTCACGCCCGGTATCGACAGCTACCGCATCCTGGGCGCCAATCGTGACGATCCGATCGAGCGCATTCGCGAGCACTATCGATTGCTGGTGCGCTGGCTGCATCCCGATCGCAATTCGGATGCGTGGCAGACGGTGTTTCTGGATCGCGTCAACCGAGCTTGGCGCGACCTGCGCAGTGTCGACGGCCGTGCCGAATACGACCGCATCGGTCCGGCGCAACCAGATGCCGAGGAGGATTCGCGTCTGGTTGCTGGCATGCCCCGCACAGTCGCAGGTCTGGCAGGTGGCCTGCCGATGGGCAAACGCATGTCGGCGCGTACCATGCGGCACCTGCCCACCTTTGTTTTGGGTGGCCTGGGGGTGGTGGCAGCAATGATTATCGGCCTGATGTATGTGGCGCACGATGATGACGTGCGCGAAGTGGCGCCGCGAGTGAGTATCGCGGATCAGTCAAGCGCTCCATTCTCGGGCGAGGTGCTGCCGCAGGATCCGAGTGAACAGTTTGCGCGCACTACTGAGACTGCGCCACTGGATAGTGTCCAGCGCGTGCCGACGGAAACGTCCGAGGAATCAGTGCCAGTGCCGCCGTCGACTGTTGCGTCTGTGGAGCAGCTGAGTGCAGCGCCTGAGCACAAAGGCGTGCGGGCCAAATCAGTCGCGCCCGGCCCGATCAGCACGGCTTCGATCGATGCACTTTCGACGGACGCGCTGGCGATCGATCCAGGATTGTCCGATTCGCCCCCGCTTGCGCCGGCCGCCAAGCATATAGCTGAGCGCCCGGCGCCGGACACGCTTGTGGCCGAGGTGAACCCGGCATCGATCGAGGTCGAAGAAGCGCCGGTGTCG
>JAWXCG010000021.1:0-11164 GCA_034440555.1 Pseudomonadota bacterium | reverse complement strand
GCTTTGGCCAATGCCCGCATCTATCTGGTTTGATTCGAGCTGCGCATCGGCGCTGGTGTTGAACACCCCGGCACTGCCGAAATAGACGAAGGCGGCGCCTTCGTTGCTCTCGCCGTTGTCGTAACCATTCGCGCCGACGATCACATCGGCAAAGCCGTCGCCATTCACATCGCCAGCGCCGGCCACACTGCGGCCGAGAAACGCAAGATCCTGGTTCGCCTCCAGCTGGGCATCGGCAATAAGGTTGAACGCTCCAGCGCCACCGAAATACACGAACGCAACGCCTTCGTCGCTATTGCCATTGTCGTAGAACGGTGCTCCGGCGATCACATCGGAGAATCCGTCGCCATTCACGTCGCCGACGCCGGCAACGCTAAACCCCAGCCGCGCCTCGATCTGGTTCGATTCGAGCTGAGCATCGAAGCCCGGGTCGAACACCCCGGCGCCGCCAAAATAGATGAAGGCGGCGCCTTCATTGGCCTCGCCATTGTCGTATAGATAGGCACCGACGATTACGTCGGCAAAACCGTCGCCATTGACGTCGCCAGCGGCGGAGACATTGGCGCCCAGGCCCGCATCGGTCTGGTTCACCTCGAGCTGGGCATCAGCCGAACCGTTGAGCAGCGTCTTGATCGTGATCGGATACTCAGCGTGTTGATCGTCGATGACGAGCAGCAGGTGGTTGTCACTCGCGATAAGCGACAGCGGCAGTTCTCGACCGCTGCTGTCGTGCGCCGCGATCGCGCGCAGGCGTAAGGTTGCGCCCTCGCTATGCAGCAGCGCGACATCAGCGCTGACTTGCAGTGTCGCCGCCGCAATGTCCAGGGCTACGAACAGACGACCCGCTCCTGCCGGAGGTTGTTGCACGGCGATCACCTGCTGCAAGCCTTCGGACTGATTGTCATAGTGCGTGCTGATCCCTGGCCAGTGCAGTGTCACCCGGGTGCCATCGGACACGGTCTGTGCGGGGCCAATCCCAGGCATGCCTTGCGCGCTGTCCTCATGCTCACGGCCGAAGCCCGCCAGCGTGATTTCAGCCAGACCTTCGCTGGCCTCGGTGCGCGCGACCAGTTGGATTCCGTGGTCACTGAAGTAGGTGCGAAATCCCTGCGCGCGATTTGGGGCCTGTAGACCGACGGCATGAGTGCTGGCGCGGTACTCGTGTTGCGCCAGCTCGTGCTGGACCTGCGCCAGCCAGGATTGGTCCGGTGCAGCGACTCCCGCTCCCTGCGCCGCCACTACCGCAAGCAAAGCCAGCAAACAAAAACCGCGACGCATCGTGTTCATCGAGCACGCACTCCAGTCGAATTCATGGATTGATCCATTTCATAAATTACGCGCGATCCAATACTTGGTCTGTACGCGAGGCAGCACAGTGCCGCAGGTGCTGAACGCACTACAGTAAGGCGCGGTACGACTCATAAGTACCCGCCAACAATCTGAAAGACGCCTTGCCGGGGACTTGCGTGATTAGCGCTGACCCTCAGTTTGATCGTCAAATCCGAAGCAATGTGTCGAGCACGCGTGTCGCGTACCACCTGGAAGAGGCGTAATCATTCGGATGACACAGGACGCGCGTGCCCCACAAAGCGCCACGCGGCCCGATTTCGCTCCACGAAGGGCCAGCGCCAATCAGCTGCGCTCAGGCCTAGCGCAAAGCGCACGATAGATTTCTGGCGTGCCCATGTTACGGGAAGCGTCGCAGTCGTTCGCCGTTCACCCCACGTGCGGAACCTGATGCTGCAAGCCTGTCGTCATGGCTGCTATCGTCGTGGCCCATGCACCTGCGCGCAAAATCATACCGATGAAATCGGCGAGCAATTTCGACCGAGACCGCCAACGTCAGCACATGATGCAAGCAATGGCGTGTGCGCTGCTGGCCCGCCATGCAGTAATTCCGGCGCGAGATAAAGCGGCGTTCCAGATACGTGCGAGCGTTCGCTGATCGGTGTGCTGCTGCCGAAATCAACCAGTATGTGACGACCATCGCCGCGCCGCATCACATTCTGCGCTTTGACATCGCCGTGCACCAGGTCGAGCGCGTGCATCGCCGCCAACGCCGCACACAACTCCAGCCCGATTGCGCTGGCCTCTTGAGCAGCAATCCGGCCCTCGCGCTCCAGTCGCAGCGAAATGGAATCGCCATCGACAAGATCCGACCAGAACCCGACCTGACCTTCAAACAGGGCTGCACCATGAATCTTGAGTGCACCAACATGATCGACTTTGGCCATCAGCTGGGTTTCACGCAACAGTCCCTCTTGATTGTCGCGATCGCGGTTGCACAGCTTGAGCGCCACCGTTCGCCGCAACGACGGATCGTAGGCACGATAGACAACACCACTGCTACCACGGCCGATTTCTTCGATCAATTCAAGTTGTGCCCAGACCCGCTGCTTGCACTCGGCGGTGCGTGTCTTCGATTCGATGGTTGCCTTGACCACGCTGAACTGTCCGGCAAGTACGCTGATCTCGCGCAGTCTTGCCAAGGCGGCCGCGTCGGCACCGGCTGCGACGGCATCCCAATCCACCGGCCGACCTTCGGCGATCGACTCGGCGACCCGCAGCAGCAGTTCGTCAGTCGCGGTGGTCATTCATCAGCTCCGCCAGGCGCGCCAGGGCACGCGATATCTTCATGCGCGCGGCGTTGGCGCTTGACGCATCAATGAGGACAGCGATTTCCTCGTGACTCAGACCCATTTCAATGCGCATGATCACTGCCTCGCGCTGGTCGGGTTCCAGCGCCTGCAGCGCCGTTTCGTAGGCGTGCAAAGTTTGGAAGCTGACCAGGTTTTCAAACGGCTGCGCGTCGAATTCCGCAACCTCCGGCGAAAGCGCGTCGTGCATGGGGCGGCGACTCGCGCGCCGGATTTCATCTTTCAGAATATTGCTCATAATGTGGCGCAGGTAACCATAGAACGCGCCTTCTCCATGTACCTGAAACGCCGGCAGCGACTGGAACGCACGCATCAGCGTTGCTTGAACCAGGTCGGCGGTTTCACTCAAGTCGCGGGCTGACCCCGGCGGACGCCCGTGTGCCCAGCGCGTGAGTGGCTGCAGATAGCGGCGGATCAACGTATCCCGCGCACTGGTATCACCGACCCGGATGCGTTCCACCAGTTGATGGGTAGTTTCCAGTTCGTTCGGTTGCATGTCGGCCTCGAGCGCGTGGCTACACGGCGAGCATTTCACATTGCACGATGCGCACTGTGCAGGTGTGCGAGCGACTTTCTAGTGGGAGCGGCTTCAGACGCGAATGCTTCGTCCAAGCGGGCCGATAATTGCAGCTTAGCGGCTGTAGCCGCTGCCATATGTGAGCTGCTGCTTTGCGCCGGCTTGCATTCCAAATCGCAGACAAAAAAAGAGGGCACCGGGGTCAACGGTGCCCTTTAAATTTCCCTGAAGCAGCACAACCGGGCCAAGAAAGCCGGCTGGTTTATTCCGCCTTCAGCTCTCTGGCAACACGTTGACCTTCACAGTGCAATGCACATCGGCATGCAGTGCGACATGGACCTCGTGTTCACCGGTACGACGGAGCGGACCATCCTTGAGAATCACCTCGGACTTCGACAGCGGAAAACCCGCTGCGGTGAAGGCTTCGGAGATATCACGCGGACCGACCGAACCGTAGAGCTTGCCTTCCGTGCTGGCATTGGCGCGAATGGTGACCACTGCAGACTCGAGTCTTTCCTGGCGTGCGCTGGCGTCCGAAAGCTGGCCTGTGGCCTTGGCTTCAAACTCAGAGCGGCGCTTCTCGAAATCCGCAATGTTGCCGACAGTGGCAAAAACTGCTTTGCCTTGTGGGACAAGATAATTCCGGCCGTAACCGGGTTTTACATTGACCTTGTCGCCGAGGGCTCCAAGGTTTTTAACTTTCTGAACCAGTATTAGTTCCATGTTGATGTGCTCCTCAGCGTCCGGTGTGGTTGTCGCAGTACGGCAGCAGCGACAGGAAACGCGCACGCTTGATGGCGGTCGTCAACTGGCGCTGAAAACGCGCTTTGGTACCGGTGATGCGGGAAGGCACGATCTTGCCGGTCTCCGTGAGGTATTGACGCAGCGTGTTGAGATCTTTGTAATCGATCTCGGTCACGCCCTCGGCGGTGAATCGGCAGAACTTTTTGCGGCGGAAAAATTTAGACATGTTCTATTCCTCGTCCTGATCAGGCTGCTGCGTCGTTGAATTCAGAATCTGAGAATCCGGTTTCATCGTCGCGGCGACGACGTTCGGGTTTCTCATCCTTCATCTTCGCAATGATCGAGATTTCGGTAACGGCATCTTCGCGGACCGTGATCAGGTGTCGCAGCACAGCGTCGTTAAAGCGGAACGAGGATTGCAATTCGGTAAGTACGGGCTGACTACATTCAATGTTCAACATTACATAGTGCGCTTTCGCCAGGTTCTGGATTGGATACGCCAAAGCGCGACGACCCCAATCTTCGAAACGGTGAATCTTGCCGCTATCCCCTTCGACCAGCGTTTTGTAACGCTCGATCATCGCGGGAACTTGTTCGCTCTGGTCCGGGTGGACGAGGAACACGATTTCGTAGTGACGCATGAAAACTCCTCTTGGACATGGATGGCCTCCTGACAGTGCAGTGAGGCAAGGTACTCGGCAGATAAGCCCGACGAGTGCGCGAATGTTAGCCGTTCGGGGCCCTGATCCGCAATGGAAAATTCCATAAAAATCAGCGGCATGGGTTCATAACCCATGGCGAATCAGCGACTTATGGACCCTATCCACAAGGCAATGGGTGCGCTGCACCAAATTGGAGCTTGAGAGCCGCTGCCGGCTAAGTCGATGATGTGCCTGACATTGGGTCAAAGGCAGGCCGATCTCACGGAACCGTGAAATCTCAGGAAACGGTGAAACTCTCGCCGCAGCCGCACTCGTTGGTGACGTTGGGGTTGCGAAAGGCAAAGCTGTGGTTCACGCCCTGCTTGACGAAATCGATTTCGGTTCCGGCCACCAGGGCCAAACTGTCGGGATTGACGATCACTTTGATGCCGTGGCTTTCAAACACAGAATCGGTATTGTCGATGTGGTCGACAATGTCCACGACGTAAGCCCAACCTGAGCATCCCGTGCGCTTGACGCCGAAACGCAATCCAATCGATCCCGGCTTTTCGCGCAGATAACCACTCACACGTTCGGCGGCTGATTCGGACAACTGGATGGACATGGACACGGCCTCTTGAGAAAAACAATTCCAAATTCAACTTCGAATTGGACAGGCACTGGCCCGTCTCAATTCCTTCTCAGCTATCATCGCCGCCCTTCGGCAGCACGACTGGTGTGATAGTTGGGTCGACAGACCCTTCTTTCAATGCCGGCAACTGCTACGCATCGCACCAGCCATCACCGTATGCACCAGCCATCACCGTATCGGAGTTCCAGCAATGAGTGTAGCAAGCGTAGTGGATGCGCTCAGTGGTCGCCTGACCGTTGGCACAATGGTGACGATACAGGGTTGGGTGCGGACGCGCCGCGATTCGAAGGCAGGCCTTTCATTCGTCGCCATCAATGATGGCTCGGGGCAGGATTCCATACAGATCGTGGCACCGAGCACGCTGGCCAATTACGACAGCGAAGTGGTTCGTCTGACCGCCGGCTGCTCGGTGCGCTGCAGCGGCGAATTGGTGACATCACAGGGCAAGGGTCAGAGTTTTGAGGTTCAGGCGACCACGGTTGAAGTGCTTGGCTTCGTCGACGATCCAGAATCCTACCCGGTACAGCCCAAAGCACATTCGATGGAGTTCTTGCGCGAGGTGGCACATCTGCGGCCGCGCACCAACACCTTCGGCGCGGTGTCGCGTATCCGCCACTGCATCGCCCAGGCCATCCATCGCTACTTCCATGAGCGGGGATTTTTCTGGGTGAACACGCCGATCGTTACTGCCAGCGACTGCGAAGGCGCCGGGCAGATGTTCCGGGTATCGACGCTGGACATGATGAATCTGCCGAAAACCGAAAAGGGTGCAATCGACTGGCACCAGGACTTCTTCGGCAAAGAGGCCTACCTGACGGTGTCTGGCCAGCTCAACGTCGAGGCGTATTGTCTGGCGCTGAGCAAGGTGTATACCTTCGGCCCCACCTTCCGCGCGGAAAATTCCAATACCACGCGCCATCTCGCCGAGTTCTGGATGCTTGAACCGGAAATCGCTTTCGCTGATCTCAATGACAACGCCGACCTGGCGGAAGATTTTTTGAAGTACGTGTTCAAGGCGGTGTTGAACGAGCGCATGGACGATATGCGTTTTATCGTCGAGCGCGTCGAGAAGAACGCGGTTTCCCGCATGGAGGCATTCATCAATGCGCCGTTCGAACGCATCGAGTACGCGGATGCCGTCGCGATCCTGAAAAAAGCGCCGAAGAAGTTCGACTATGCCGTGGACTGGGGTTCGGACCTGCAAACCGAACACGAACGATACCTTACCGAGGAACATGTCAGACGTCCGGTGGTGGTGATGAACTACCCGGAGAAGATCAAGGCGTTTTACATGCGGCTCAACGATGATGGAAAAACCGTCGCTGCGATGGATGTGTTGGCACCGGGCATTGGCGAAATCATCGGCGGCTCGCAACGCGAGGAGCGTCTGGATTACCTGGATCGGCGCATGCAGCAGTTTCGTATCGCCGCGGACAGCTACCAGTGGTATCGCGACTTGCGTCGCTATGGCACGGTGCCGCATGCAGGTTTTGGTCTTGGCTTTGAACGCCTGGTCGTTTACATCTGCGGTTTGGGCAATATTCGCGATGCGATTCCTTATCCGCGTGTGCCCGGCAGCGCTGAATTCTGATTGGCCTTTGCTGGAAGCCTTGAAAGTGAGAGAAGCCTGTGGCCACGCCTCGCAGCAGCGGAGCTGGTCAATCTGACATTTAAGGAACCTGTGAACAAGTCCGGAGCCGCTCGAGCCCCCTGAGTCAGGGGGCGAAAAACCGCAGGTTTTTTCGGGGGTTGGCAAGCAACAAGCAGTGTGGCGAAGACGAAGTGGTGACTTGTTCAGACCTTCCTTAGGTACTTCTGGGAACCTACAGAAACCCCCTGCGCGGTTCGAATGCAAGGCGCACGGAGCTGGGTCGCTTCCGGCATCCTGTCTAACGCGACACTCGCACATCCACGTGCATCGGAACCGCAGTGTACATTCGGGTACATGAGGGCGGGTACATGAGGATTCCGAGCACCGCGCAACGCAGCAATCGTATCGCGCAGGGGGTTTCTAGAGGTTACCTTCCGATTCGCGGCCGCTGGCCGCGCCCACACCAGCCGCTTGCAGCATGCGGCTCCCAAGATAGAAGTGAAACTCGATATGCACGATGAAATAGACGAAGACGGCAACCAGGAGCCCACCGGCGACGAAGACATTCAACGCACTGACTGGTGGCTCGCCAGCCTGGGCAACGTGATGGTCTGGGCGCGGATGCGAATCTACAACAACGGCACTGCCGACGTGTTGTCCTCCGATGGCGGCCTCATCCGTTACGCTGATGAGGCGGAGGCACGTTCCGCGCTGATGGACGCCGACTACAAGTCGCTCGAAGGCATGGACGACGACGATGCCCTGCCCTTCGATAAATTGCTGGAAGATTTGATTCCACCCGAGGCCGACAGCGACAGTGATGAGGACCTGGTACCGCTGCTGATCGAGCGCATCGATGCACATCGCGATCCGGGCAGCTACAGCATTTGATCACCGGCAGCATTTGATTACCTGCAGCATTTGATCGCCTGCAGCACCTGATCACCGCGCGCTCTTGAAACAGAGAATTGTCCATGTATACGCCGCGCCACTTTGCCGAATCCGATCTTGCCGCGCTCGACGCCCTGATCGAGCGCGATGCGTTCGTCACGCTGATTTCCACGGTCGATGGGGCGCCGTTTGCCAGTCACCTGCCCGTGTTGTACCGACGCGATGCTGACCGTATCCACATTCAGGGGCATTGGGCAAAGGCCAATCCACAGTGGCGACAGATTGGCGGTCAGAATGCACTGATGATAGTGCACGGGCCACACGCACATATTTCGCCCAGCTGGTACGCAGATCCCTCAGTGCAGGTGCCAACTTGGAATTACGCGACGGCGCATCTCTACGGGTCCGTTGAGACCTTCAACGAAGAGTCCGCTTTGCAGGTTCTCGTATCGGCACTGGCGGATCGCTACGAATCAGCGGTTGGCAGCGATTGGCGCTTTCCCGGCTCTGCTCCGGGCGAGTCGCGCAGCTTGAGCGGTATCGTTGGCTTTCGTCTCGATGTGCTGCGCGTGGAGTTGAAATTCAAGCTCAACCAGAATCACCCCGAAGTCAATGTGCGCGGAGCAATCCAGGGGTTGATGGCTCGCGGCGACGAGAACGCCGTCGCCATAGCGGAACTGATGCAGCAACGCTTGGATCGCAAGAATGAACGAGAGGACTAGTCGATGAGCATCGATCTTCAAGGCCGCCATGCGCTGGTCTGCGGCGCGTCACAGGGAATCGGCCGCGCCGCAGCGTTGGCGTTGGCTCAGCGGGGCGCTGACGTCACCTTGCTGGCGCGTGGTCACGATGCGCTGGAATCGACGATGGCGTTGTTACCGCGCGTCCTTGTCACCCAACAGCACGGCTGGATCAGCACCGATGTAGCAGATCATGTGGCATTGATCGCGCAGGTATCGGCAGCGGCCAACGCGCGTTCGTTTCAGATCCTGATCAACAACACGGCTGGGCCGGCTCCGGGCTCGATCCAATCGGCAACTGCTGGCCAATTTCTCGACGCATTCAACCGACACCTCATAGCCAATCACTTGCTGGCGCAGGCTGTCCTCCCAGGGATGCGCGAAGCGGGTTTCGGGCGCATCGTCAATGTGATCTCAACCTCGGTGAAAGAGCCGCTGCGCAACCTCGGCGTCTCCAATACGATTCGCGGCGCGGTTGCCTCCTGGGCCAAGACTCTGGCCGGGGAACTAGGCGGTTTTGCCATCACCGTCAACAACGTGCTGCCTGGCTTCACGCGCACTCAGCGTCTGGATCAGATTATCCAGGAGCGCATCGCCGCCACCGGTCTTACCGAGGAAGCGATCGTCAAGGGCATGTTGGCGTCGGTGCCCGCCGCACGCTTCGCCGAGCCTGAGGAAATCGCTGCGGCCATCGCCTTTCTGTGCTCACCGGCTGCAGCGTACGTCAATGGAATCAACCTTCCGGTGGATGGCGGGCGAACGCTTTCCTTGTAGGCGCTTTGCAGCTGGCTCTCCACAGCGGAGCTGGTCAGCTGCACCTGCACTTGACGCCGCTACCCTCGCCGCGCGACTCGGGATAAAGTTCGGGCATGACCGAGTCCCTGCTCAATTTCATTGATGGCGCCTGGCGCAAGCCCGATACCAATCGTTATCTGGATGTTTTTGAGCCAGCGACCGGGCAACGCTATGCCAGCGTTGCGGACAGCGGCGCCAGCGATATCGAGGCCGCTGTGTGCGCCGCGCGAGCAGCCTTTCCCGCATGGTCAGGACTGACGCACGAAGCGCGCGCTCGTTGGTTGCATCGCCTCGCAGATGCCATGGAAGCCGAGCTCGATGCCCTCGCCAATGCCGAGACCCTGGACACCGGCAAGCCGCTGTGGCAAACGCGTGATAAGGAAATTCCGCGTGCGATCGGTAACTTTCGCTTCTTCGCTGCCGCGGCTACCCAGTTCGCCAGCGAGTCGCATCATGATGTGCATTTGCTCAACTACACACTGCGCCAACCGCTTGGCGTGGTCGGCTGCATCTCGCCGTGGAATCTTCCGCTGTTGCTGTTGACCTGGAAAATCGCACCGGCTTTGGCTGCCGGCAATACGGTGGTGGCCAAACCTTCCGAGGTGACGCCACTGACGGCGCAGCGACTCTGCGCCATCCTGCTGCGCATCGGATTTCCGCGTGGCGTGCTCAACATAGTGCACGGAAACGGCGCCAGCACCGGCCAGTCGCTGGTCGAACACACCCAGGTGAAGGCCATCAGTTTTACCGGAAGCACGGCCGTCGGACGGCAGATCGCCGCGTACTGCGGCCCGGCATTGAAGAAAGTTTCGCTGGAACTTGGCGGCAAGAATCCGGTACTGGTGTTTGCCGACGCGCCACGTGACGCCTTGATCGAAACTCTGCTTCGGTCGTCATTCCAGAACGCCGGCCAGATCTGTCTGTGCGGTTCGCGCATCCTGATTGAGCGCGCTTACTACGCCGAGTTCCGTGATGCTTTCGTGGCCCGGGCCAAGTCGCTGATGGTTGGAGATCCGCTACGCGCAGAAACGCGCATCGGTGCCCTGGTCTCCTCCGCCCATCAGGCCAAGGTGATGAACTGCATCGAACAGACCAAGACTGATGGAGGTCACATTCTGTGCGGTGGTGACGCGCTTAGCCCGGAAGGACGATGTGCCAACGGCTGGTTTGTGCAGCCTACCGTCGTGGAAGGATTGGACACGCACTGTCGCAGCAACCAGGAAGAAATTTTTGGTCCAGTGGTCAGCCTGCAGCCGTTCGACGACGAAGCTCAGGCATTATCCATGGCCAATGCAAGCCGTTATGGTCTGGCAGCGCAGATCTGGACGCGCGACCTGATGCGCGCGCACCGACTGGCGGCGCGCATCGAAACCGGTATCGTGTGGATCAACTGCTGGATGCAACGCGATTTGCGTACACCTTTTGGCGGAATGAAAGAATCTGGCTTGGGCCGTGAGGGCGGGGCTGAGGCCATGCGTTTCTTCACCGAGTCGCGCAATGTCTGTGTGCAGATTGGCGAAACCTGAGCGAGTCCCGATGAGCAACCTTGAACATCTGATTGAAGCAAACCGACGCTGGGCCAAGCTTACGCGCAGCGCCAACCCGGACTTCTTCAAGGAGCTGTCCCGGCAACAATCGCCCAAGTATTTATGGATCGGCTGTTCCGACAGCCGCGTGCCGGCAAATCAAATCGTCGGTCTGGCGCCGGGCGAAATTTTCGTGCATCGCAATGTTGCCAACATCGTGGCGCACGGCGATCTGAATTGTCTTTCGGTCATTCAGTTCGCCACCGACATATTGAAGATCGAGCACATCATCGTCGTCGGCCACTATGGCTGCGGCGGTGTGCAAGCGGCAATGACCGGCGATCGGCACGGATTGGTGGACAACTGGTTGCGCTACGTCGGCGACGTTCGTGACAAGCATCAAGCGACGC
>JAWXCG010000020.1:0-29170 GCA_034440555.1 Pseudomonadota bacterium | reverse complement strand
GTCGTTGCGATAGTCGTTGCGATAGTCGTTGCGATAGTCGCGGTGGCCGCGCCCCGAATCCTGCCAGCTGAGGGCATAGCCGTGGTTGCGACCGCCGCCGTAAATACTGACGCCAAGACTGCTGTGATCGGCAAGCACGGGCGCGCTGACCGCCAAGGTGCCGGCGAGTGCAAGCCCAACGATCGACAGCAAGCGCGTAACTGAGTTCATGAGGCGCCCCTCCTGAGAGCGTGCTGCACATTCTGCAGCAGACGGATGAATCCTTGCTTAGTCGACCGGATTGCAGGGTAGACGCGTTGCTGTCTATTCAGGCGCCCCAAGACCAGGTCGAAACGCACCAAGTCGGGCGTTCGACGGGCATTACGCCGGCCTGGGTTGCGGCTTGGGCGGCGGCCCCGGACAATAGCGGCATGAAAATCGATGTCACGCGTTACCCGCGACTGTCCCGGATCGACAGTCCGCTGGACTTGCGCACGTTTCCTGAATCCGAACTCACCGAGATCGCTGTCGAACTGCGCGAGTATCTGATCGATCAAGTCGCTCAGGTCGGTGGCCATTTTGGCGCGGGCCTCGGTGTGATCGAGTTGACCGTTGCGCTGCATTACATGTTCGAGACGCCAGAAGATCGTATTGTCTGGGACGTCGGTCACCAGTGCTATCCGCACAAGATACTCACCGGTCGTCGCGATGACATCCGCAGCATCAAACAGCGTGACGGGTTGGCGCCATTTCCGCGTCGCGACGAAAGTCGTTTCGACACTTTTGGAGTGGGTCATTCATCGACATCGATCTCGGCTGCGCTGGGCATGGCGATCGCTTGCAGCCAGCAGAACGATCCGCGTCGCATCGTCGCGGTCATCGGCGATGGGGCGATGACTGCGGGGATGGCCTACGAAGCACTGAATCACGCCGGTGGCATGGAAACTCCGCCAGACCTTCTGGTCGTACTCAACGACAATCGCATGTCGATTTCCGAGAACGTGGGCGGGCTGACGCGCATGCTCGGCCGACTGATGGCCAGCGATACGATGAATGCCATTCGCGAGGGCGGCAAGAAACTGGTGGGCAAGCGCAATCCGGTAGCGCGTTTCCTGCGTCGCTGGGAAGAACACGCCAAGGGCATGTTCGTGCCATCGACACTGTTTGAGGAAATGGGGTTTCACTACAGTGGTCCGATTGATGGGCACGATCTGCCGGCGCTGTTGCAGGTGCTGCGAACACTCAAGACGCTGAAAGGTCCGCAGTTGCTGCATGTCATCACGACAAAAGGCAAGGGTTACGAGTTGGCCGAGGGCGATCAGATCGGCTATCACGCGGTGAGCCCATTCGATCCGCGCGTGGGTCTGAAGGCCAAGCCCGGTTCGGGCAAGCTTTCCTACACACAGATTTTCGGCGACTGGCTGTGCGATATGGCTGCGGTAGAGCCCCGGTTGATGGGCATCACGCCAGCGATGCGTGAGGGTTCCGGACTGGTGCGTTTCTCGCAGGAGTATCCGCAACGCTACTTTGACGTTGCCATAGCCGAGCAGCATGCCATCACACTGGCTGCCGGCATGGCCTGTGAAGGCGCCAAACCCGTCGTTGCGATTTATTCCACCTTCCTGCAGCGCGGCTATGACCAGTTGATCCACGATGTAGCGCTGCAAAACCTGGACGTCTTGTTTGCAGTCGACCGTGGCGGCGTGGTCGGCCCGGATGGCGCCACGCATGCCGGCAGCTTTGATTTTTCCTATCTGCGCACAATACCCAACATGGTAGTGATGGCGCCGGCTGACGAGAACGAGTGTCGACAACTACTCAGCACCGGTTTTCGGCATTCTGGTCCAGCAGCGGTGCGCTATCCGCGCGGCAGCGGCCCCGGTGTCGCGTTGTCGATTGAGCTGGACACGTTGCCGATCGGCAAGGCAGAGGTCCGCAGGCGCGGACGCCGCCTGGCGATTCTGGCATTCGGCGCCATGGTCGACCCTGCGTCTGTGGTCGCGGCGCAGCTCGGTTTCACTTTGGTCAACATGCGTTTCGTCAAACCGCTGGACGAAGAACTTCTGCTTGAGTTGATGCGCACGCATGAGGGTTTCGTCACCGTCGAGGACAACGCCATCATGGGCGGAGCGGGCTCGGCGGTCAGTGAATTCCTGTCGCAGCAAGGTTGCACATTGCCGGTACTGCATCTGGGTTTGCCCGATGCCTGGCTCGAGCACATGAGCCGCGAAGAAATGCTCGCAGCTGTCGGTTTGGACGCTGCCGGAATAGCGAGCAGCGTTGCCGCACGCTGGCCGCAGTGGCAGATGATTGCCTGACGGCATCCGCATGCGTTGTTGCACCGCGTGCCCCTGTTTGCAGCGCGCGCCGCGCATTTCGCTGATGCAGGGCTGGCAATCATCTCCGCCCTGCATCGAGTGCTACATGCAGAAGAAGTTGAGCTTGTTGCCATCCAGGTCGCGGAAATACCCGGCGTAAAATGTACCTCCGCGTAACCCGGGCGGGCCCTCACAGGTAGCACCGAGTTGCATCGCCTTGGCATACAAGGCGACAACCTGTACGGGCTTTTCCACCGCGAATGCCACCATGACACCATTGCCGACAGTGGCCGCGTTACCATTGTGCGGTTTGTTGATCGAAAATCCCGCCTGCTTGGGAGCGTTGGACCAGGCAATAAAGCGGTCGCTCTCCATGAAGCGCACCGCGCCGATTTCTTTCAGCAATGCGTCGTAAAACGCTGCCGCGCGCGGCATGTCGTTGGTGCCCACCATCACATAGCCAATCATCAGCCTGCTCCTTGAGCCTGGTTGTCATGCACGATAAAAAAACGCTAAATCACATCCCACAAATAGCGACCCTGCTCCAGAATCGTGCCGGCGAGTTTGTCGAAAGTGACATCTTCGTTGCGCTCGATGGCACGCGCATTACGCGACATGCGCCTGCGTGCCTGCTTGCTGAACATCTCGGCAATGGCAATCGCGCTTTCTGCATTCGGGTCATTTGCCTTGGTCAGCGAGTCTGCGCGCGACAACACGCACAAGCCGACAAACAGATCGATAGTGATATCGGCAACGCGTTTTTGCTGGTACTGGCGTTCCGCGATGCCCTTGCCGTACTTACGCAGCAACTGGTCAGACACCGTTGACAGTTCGACTGTGTAGGTCTCATAGATTTCGGCTGCCTTGCGCAATTTTGGGTGCAGCTCGCGCAGGATTTTGTCGGTACCGATGCCAGTAGCCTCGCGTGCGCGGCGATTGGCATAGCCGCTGAGTACGCCAAATCCCTTGATCGGATTGTTGAAAATGTCACCAATTGCGGTCTTCAGCGTGGACAGCGTGGTGCCGACGTCCTTGAGCCCGGACAGTGCAATGTACAGGCGCAGGATTTCGTTGGTGCCCTCGAAAATAGAAAGAATGCGCGCGTCACGGGTGATCTGTTCGTAAGGGAATTCGCGCATGAAGCCGTTGCCAGCAGCAATCTGCAGTGCTTCGTGCGCGGCCCGTTGAATCGCGTCGCTGGCGAATACTTTGCTGATTGCCGCTTCCATCGAGTAATCGCTGCACCCGGAGTCGATGTAATGCGCGACCATCCAGACCGCACTTTCAGCAGCAAAACAATCAATTGTCATCTGCGCAATCTTTTCGCGTACCAGACCGAACTCAGCGATCGGGCGGTCGAATTGTTTGCGATCCTTTGCCTGCTGCGTCGACAGGCGAATCAATGCTTTCATGCCACCAACGGCGCCACCACCCAGGCCGGTACGGCCGTTGTTGAGAATGCCCATCGCCACTTTGAAGCCCTTACCCACTTCGCCCAGCACGTTTTCAGCGGGAACGCGGACATCTGCGAAAGCGACGGTGGTGGTACTCGATGCACGGATACCCATCTTGTCTTCGTGCGGGCCGTGGCTGACGCCGGGCCAACCCGCTTCGACGATGAACGCCGTCATCTTGCCTTCGGCTGTGTCGGTACGCGCAAACACGGTGTACAGGCCGGCGATGCCGCCATTGGTGATCCAGATTTTCTCGCCGCTGAGTGTCCAGCTGGCATCATCGTTGCGCGTAGCCTTGGTGCGCACCGAAGCTGCATCCGACCCGGCACCCGACTCGGTCAGACAGAAGGCAGCAATCAACTCACCACTGGCCAGGCGCGGCAAATAGCGCGCCTTCTGTGCATCGCTGCCAGATAACAGAATGCCCTTCATGCCGATTGAGCTGTGCGCGCCGATGGTCAGCGACACCGAGCTGTCGTGTCCGCTGGTCTGCGACAACACCCGCGCATACGCTGCGTTGCTCAGCTCCAGTCCACCATGAGCTTCCGGGATGATCAGACCGAACAACCCCATTTCACGCAGCGCCTGAATGAACTCCTCGGGCTGATGCGCGTCCCGATCCCACTTTTTGAGATCGGCATGTTTGTCGTTCAGGAAATCATCGATGGCATCCACCATCGCCCCAAGCATCTCGCGGTCACGTTCGCGCATGCGTGGGTAGGGAAACAGGTTCTCTTCGACAATCTCACCGAAGAACAGATTCTTGGCTACCGACTGGTCGCGACGCAAGGTGTCGTTGACGGAGGATGCGTTGTTCGCAATATCGATCGCCATGATGCCTGCTCCTGGTTGTTCTGCGTTACCCGCAGTTTCCGCCCGCGTCTGTGTTCCTGACAAGGGGGCAAGTGTCGAATGTTGCAGAAAACCGGGCCGGGCGGCACACATGGGTGCCGCCGAGCCCAGACCAGGTCGATTACTCGAATCCGTTCCCGAACATCTGATCCGGCAGAGACGCTGTTGCTGCCGGAATGAGGCACCAACGATCGAGCGTACCGACGTCTGCGCCTGCGGAATCGACAATGTTCAGTCGCCAGTCGCCGGTCAGCGTGCGGCCGTCCATGCCGCTCAGCACATCCTGCGGGCGGATCGGGCCGGCGCCGACAGTGGGAATGCCCGCGCCACACACCAGCGTGCTGGCGGCTTCATCGTCAAAGGTCGTGTCCATGTCGTTGCCACCGCAGCTGCCAGGATTAGTGAACAGTCGCACGGTGGTGTTGCTGGCGAGGTGCACCAGTGACACGCGCAGGTCGCCGATGAAGGTATGGGTAAGCTTCACTTTGACGTCCAGGTCGGTGAGCGCACCGCCCTCAGGTACCGTCATCGTGCTGCCGACGCCAGTCAGGTTGTTGTCCGGAATCACCAGGCCCGGCGTTGCGCAAAATTCCTCGGCCGTTGTGAACTGACGCGCCGGAGTGTTGCTGGAATTGCCGCAGCTGTTGTTTGCACGCACGCGCCAGTAGTAAACCGTGTCGCCAGTCAATGCCAGCGTCGGTGTATAGCTGGTGCCCGGGATGGTCACTGCAGTCACTTGTGCGCTGAAGTCACTGACCGTCGAGATTTCCAGCGTGTAGCTCGAAGCACCCGCGAGTGCTGTCCAGGTGAGGGTCGGGGAAGTGGATACGCTGAGCGCACCATCGGCAGGAAGGGACAGCGTAGGCGGCGTAGCCAGAGGAACGTCTGCGGTCAATTGCACCACGGTGTCCTTGATGATCGGTGACGGGTCGGTGCTGGTGCCGCGCAGCGTAATCGAGATCAGCCCTGGTGTTGCAGCGGCGGAAAGCACGCCGTTGAATACGGACGTTGTGCCACCCGCGCTCGGTGCAATCGGATTGACGGAAAATGACGGTGAAGTAATTTGCGCGGACAGGCCCGGCGTCGTCAGATTTACCGGTGTGGTATATCCCATGATGCCGCGCAGATTCAATGTAACCGGCGCCAACGGGGAACCCGCGCAGATGGTCTGGACGCTGCCTGCGGCCGACGGGACGTAGGTCGGTGTGAACGGGTCGGCGAAGCTTCCAGCGGCGTAGGCGTCCTTGTCGACTGGGCCACCGGCCTCGGAGCGGTTGTCAGTGAAGATGGTGACGATCTGATCCAGCACTCCATCCATATGGCTGTAGTCGCCGAATTCGAAACTGTCATTGATGTTGTCGGAAGTAACCGTGGTGACTCGGCGCGCGGTACCCCAGGTGACCGCTCCGTCGTAGGAGATGTTGTAATAGACATCGACGCCGTTGCGATTGATTGAGTGCCGAGTGTCGTAAAATATCACGTGCACGCGGCCAAGATCATCGACTTTGATCGACGGTTGATAACGATCGACAGTACTCACGTCGTCAACAGGATGCGGAACGCTGGTCTGCCACGTCGCGCCACCATCGCGGGTGTAGGCGACGCGTACTTGCGAGTGGTTGTTGGCCGCTGTGGTGCTCTCAACGGCGGTGATGTCGGGCCAGATCACGTAGACCGAATTGCTCAACGGGCCGCTGCTGATGTCGGCATCGGCCTGCACGATTTTGGCGACTTTGCGCGTTTCCATGGAGGGCAGCGCGTAGTTGAACGAATCGTTGGTAACTGCTGCATTGCCTACCGTCGGAAATGTGAGTCCGCCATCGGTGCTCTTGGCGAACCGAATCCTTTTCTGAGTCGGCGCTGCGCCGGAGTCGAGGCCCGGATAGAAGTAGAAGACATTGCCGGCGCGGTCACTGGTCAGGTCGCAGCCAACGCCGCGGCCGGTGTTATCGATGGGGATCTTCGGCGAAAAGCTGACGCCAAAATCGGTGGACCGCGCGTACTGATTCACGTTGGACTCATGCCAGCACAGGTGCACCACATCCCGATGCAGTGACGCCACGGATCCATCCACATGAATGAACTGCTTGTCCGAGCCGGTGGCAACGATGTCAACGGGTGGCGGCGCCGTCGTTCCAACATCGGTGTCGCCCCAGACATTGCCATTGTCGTCCGAACGATAGACGCGGATTCCGCAGCCGCTGGCACCGCAGTTGATCAATGCGCTTCCGTAGGCCTTGGTGCCGTCGGTTGACCACGACACCGTCGGATCGCAACAGACATTGCCACCCGCCGTCGTGGACAGTGCCTGCGAACGGGTCCAGGTGGCGCCGGCATCGGAGGAAAACCACATTTTCTGCCGGATCGTGGTGTCGCCCGCTGGATTGGGCCCATTGCTTCCTGCAACCAGAAGATTGGTATTGACCGGGTTGATCGCGATGGCTGTCTCGGCGGCGCCTGCCGGGCTGCTGACCTTGACTTCACCACCCAGGAAACGCTGCGGTTCCTCTTCGCCCTCCTCGGAGGGGCCATCAAAAAGCACGAAACTGCCACTGTCCTCGCGCGTGATGCGATGGTAAAGCTTGCCATTGTATTGGTACCCGTAATGCACCATCAGAAAGGCATTGAGTGCGCTAAGCGGGTAGGGCGTCGCGCTGTCACGCGGCATGCCAGGATTGGCTTTGCGCATCGCCACGCGGAAAAAAGCCGGGATCGGATCGGTGATGCTGGATTCCTTCGGGCCAAGCACAGCCAGATCGGCGCGCGTCAACACATAATTGCGATCGTCCCACGGGCCAAAGTTGAGCAGTGACTTGTAGTCAAGGCTCGCGTCCACACCGCGGCCCTGTTCAATAACCACGTTGACCCGCGTGCCCTCTGCAGCGCTGAGCGCCTCGCCGATCAGCAATCCAGCGACAACCAGCACGCAGCGCCTCATCATCAACCCGTTCCAAAGCGTCATCGTCGACCCTCCCCAAATACGTTAGGCGGCCCACCCCAAGTTGGTACGGCCAGAACGAACAGAATAGCGACTGCACTCCTGTATTGCAGCAGTGGCGGCGTTGAACTGACTGGACCCGGTCGCAATGGGTGGGTAAAGGGTCCGTGGCGGAAAGCGGAGCAGTTTCATCCTCTTGCAAACGGGTTTCGTCGGTTGCGCCGCGTGCTTCGTCGCAATCTATAGCCTGGTCTTGGCAGTTGCGGCATTGTGGGATCCTGCCATCAATGGTCACGGGGACAAGCAATGAACCACAGCTTCGGATTTCTGCTGTTGAGCACAGCGGTATTTGGTGTTGGTGCACCGCGTCTGGACGATGCGGCACTGCATTCGCTTCTCCATCAACGCTTGGACGGCGATCGTACCGGCGCCTGTTTTGCGGCTGCGGTGATTGATCAGACGGTGACGCGGGCGGTGGTTTGTGCGAACGCAAAGCAGCCGCGCACAATTGATACCGGCACCGCGTTCGAGATTGGCTCGGTCAGCAAGACCATGACCGCGGCGCTCGCGGCCGGACTGATCGAAGAGGGCAAGCTCTCGCTCGATGATCCGTTGTCGAAGCACCTGCCTGAAGGCACCAAGGTACCTGAGTTTGACGGACAGCCGATCCGTATCCGCCATCTGATGACGCATACATCGGGATTACCGGCGCTGCCATCAAGGCTGGCGATGACCAATCTGGAAGATCCCTACGCCGCGCTCACTGACAAGCAACTCTATGGCTCGATCGGTGACGTTGCGCTGACTGCGGCACCGGGCACTACGTTTTCCTACTCCAATTTCGCCATGATGCTGCTCTCGGATATTGTCGCGCGACGGTCGGGCAAACCCTTTGACAGGTTGATCGCTGAGCAACTGTTCGTGCCGCTGGAGATGCACAGCAGTTTTGTCGGCAAGGCGCCGAAGGCTACTGGTGTGGCAGTGGGTCATTTACAAACAGGGGCGAAGACGTCGGCTTGGAACTTTCCGCCGAATTACGCTGGTGTGGGTGGCGTGTGTGCCTCGCTCGATGACATGGTGCACTATGTCGAGGCGCAACTAGGCAAGCGGCATTCGACGCTGGATGCGGCCATAGCTGCAACGCAGGAGCAACTTGCCGATGTGCAAGGCTCGCGCGTGGCGATGAACTGGATGTTGATGGACTCTGCCACGGGCACCGTGCATGCGCACGAGGGCGGAACCGGAGGCTTTTCCTCGCTGGTCGCCTTCGATCGAAAAAAGGGCAGGGGTGTGGTGATTCTTTCGGATACCGCGCTGACCGCGGTCGGTGGTTTGGGTCGGCTGGGCATGCATCTTCTGGATGGGTCGATTCCGCTGGAATCGCCACGGCGAGCGGTCGCAGCCGATGCGGACTTGCTCGCCGGACTGGTCGGCGACTTCGTGCTTGAGGGCGGGCTGAAGATGACACTCAGCCGCGAGCGGGGCGCCTTGGTCATCCAGGCCGAGGGGCAGCAGGCGAATACCATGGGGTTTGATAGTGCCGGGGACTTCTATCCGCTGCAATTCGATGCACTGCTGCGTCCCAAGCGACTGTCCGACGGTACCTACAGTTTCACCTGGTTCCAGAGTGGCGCCGCAATGGCCGCGCGCAGAAGCGAATCGGCAGCGAGTCCGAAGGCAAAAAAACTCATGGCGCTCAGTGACGATCAGCGTGCGGCCTATCCAGGCGACTATCCGTTGATGCCGGGTTTCGTGCTGGCGGTGATGGTCGATGTGGGCAAGCTGTTCGTACAAGGTACTGGCCAGTCGCGGATCGAAGTAGAACCTGTAGATAAAGATGTTTTCGTAGCAGAATCGGTTGGCGCAGAAATTGTTTTCGAGCGCGACGGTGCAGGCAAGGTGATCGCGTTGGTGCTGCACCAGGGCGGCCAGAAGCTGCGTGGCCTACGACAATGACTCCAGCGCTCAACTGGCACTCGGCGGCCAGTAAAACATTTTTCGCGCCGTCTCACCTGGTACTCACACCTCTTCACAGGAGCTTTGGATATGAACCATGATTCTGAACAGAAGCCCAGTTTGAGAAAGCATTCCACCGGCGAGGGAATCGGGATTGGTGCTGCCATAGGCCTCGCGCTAGGCGTGATGTTTGACCAACTCGCACATGGCCTTGCATTGGGCGCTGCGTTTGGTGCGGCAATGGATGTTGTGTCGCATGTGCGGTGCAAGAACAGCCCATAGGTCGGGTAGTCTGACCACCATGTTACGAGAAGAGCCACTGCGCAATTCATTCCAGCTGAACTCGCTTTGCGCAGTCGGCACAACTCAGGCGTTGAATGTGCGTGCAAAGCGGCTCTTCTCATTCGCGTCTAAACAATGAGTCTGGCCGAGTATCGTCTTGATCTGGCACTGCCCGCTGAGGTGGTGACGCGCAATGCTGGTGGTCTGATGTCGTATCGGAATTTTCCGGTATTCAGCGTGAACTGGTTGAAGCGCAGATCGCTGCTGTTTGGCCTGATCTTCGGCGTATTTTTCGCGTTGGTACTGATCGGTATGCTGACATCGTCGGGAGATGTGCTGCTGTCGGTGTCGTTGGGCCTGCTGACCTTTGCCGCCTTCATGTTCATGGCTTGCGCGGGACCGGCGATCGCCACCTGGGTGCGTCACCGGCACTGGTCCCAGCGCCGCGAGCGAATAGGAGTGGTGCTGGGCTTGCTGGCCGGTATCGCACTCAGCTACGGCATTGATGTTTCAGTCTCTGATCGAGTCGAGAAAAAATTCCTTGAACCGCGCATGAAAGCCGCCGGCGTGTTGACCGACGACATGATTGCCCAAAGACTGGCCACACGGACACCTGCACTGCGCGCGGTCAATCTGCTCATGCTGACCGGCATTTATGGACTGCTCGGTGGTGGCTTGGCGTTGCGGGCCTATTTCAGTGAGAAACAGCGTTGGCTGGAGTCGGAGCGTGAGCGCGAGCTGGTCGAGTTGCGTGGCCAGCAGCAAGCATCAGAATTGCGACTCGGCGTATTGCAGGCACAGATCGAGCCGCATTTTCTGTTCAACACGCTGGCATCATTGCGCGCGCTGGTACGCCAGGATCCGGCGCGCGCGGAAGCGACCATCGACGCACTGGTCGACCATCTGCGTGCCACGATTCCGAAATTGCGCGGTAGCCTTGGCAGCCTGGAATCCACACTGGCACAGCAATTCGAGATATGTCGCAGCTACCTGGCGTTGATGCAGGTGCGCATGGGTGAGCGGCTGAGTTTCTCGGCCGACTTGCCGAGCGAGCTGCGCGCTGCGGCGTTTCCGCCACTGATGCTGATCTCGTTGGTGGAGAACGCCATCAAGCATGGCATCGAGCCCAAGCCAGGCCGTGGCGAGATACGGCTGTCCGCGACTCGCGTGGTAACCGCGGCTGGTGCGCTGGTGCGTGTCGAAGTAGCGGATACCGGCGCCGGACTGCAAGCTGTCACCAGCAGCGGGATTGGCCTGGAAAATATTCGCGATCAGCTGCGCACGCGTTACCGGGGTCGGGGCCAATTGGATATCCAAGGCGCTGTCGGTGGCGGTACGCTGGCGACCATCACTGTCCCAGAGTCGCCCGCTTGAGCGTGCCTTACGCGATTGTCGCTGAAGACGAAGCACCGCAGCGCGAGTCGCTTTGCGATGCACTGGCACAGTTGTGGCCCGAGCTTCAGGTGCTGGCCTGCGCCGACGGAATATCCGCGCTGGAAGCAGCCGCTGAACGACGACCGCAGATCGCCTTCCTCGATATACGCATGCCCGGTGCCAATGGCATTGAAGTGGCCTATGCAATCCGGCAGCACGCGCAAATCGTTTTCACTACTGCGTACGATGAATTCGCGGTCAAGGCGTTTGAAGCCGGCGCGGTGGATTACCTGCTCAAGCCGATACGTCCGCAACGTCTTGCCGAAACGGTGGCGAGACTCAAGGAGCGCCTTGCGCAACCGATGCCCGCAGCGTTCGATGTGGTGCTCGAGGCGTTGCGTTTGCAGCTGCATCCCGGGCACGGTGCGCGCGAGCGTTTGCGCTGGATCACGGCGAGCATCGGAGGTACCACGCGTATGTTGCCGATTGATGACGTACTGTATTTTCAGGCACAGGACAAATACACCTGCGTGGTCACCGCGAATTCCGAAGCCTTGATTCGAACACCGCTGAAAGACCTGTTGCAGACATTGGACGAGCGCCTGTTCTGGCAGGTACATCGCAGTGTCATCGTGCGCGCCGATGCGGTCGATCATGTTCGCCGCGACGAACTCGGCAAGTATCAATTATGGCTGCGTGGACGAGACGAATGTTTACCGTTGAGCAGCGCTTTCCAACACCGCTTCAAGGCGATGTAGCGCAGCGGGTTGCAGGCCGCACAGTTGCTGTCGGCGGGGTCACGCTCAGTGAGTCGCAAGGGTGTCCCGGCGGACCGACGCCAGCGAAATACGCATGGGTATTAACGGGATTGAAACAAACGCATGAAACACGGGGGATTGCCCCGGGGCTATATCGCCCCCACAATGGGCAATATTCCTCAAGGTGACTTCCATGCCATCGTCGTCCGCACAAACGGCTTCCATTCCAGTGCCGCCATCGACCCTGCGACAGATGTGCGCGCAATTCGCCCAGCCGCATTGGCCGCGCGCCGTTTGGCAACTGTTGAACACCTTTCCTGCATTCATCGCAATGTGGGCGCTGATGGCGGTGAGCATTGATTGGGGTTATGGCTGGACGCTGCTGCTTGAGCTTCCCACTTCTGGTCTGTATGTGCGCCTGTTCATCATCCAGCATGATTGCGGGCATGGTTCTTTTCTCAGCAGCGCACGGCTCAACCATCTGATCGGCGCGACGCTTGGACTGATTACCTTGTTCCCTTATGGATACTGGAAGAAGACGCACCACATCCACCACGGCACTTCGGGCAATCTGGATCGGCGCGAGTTTGGCGACATCGATACGTTGACCCTTCGTGAGTACCAGTCGAAGTCATGGTGGGGCCGACTGATGTACCGGCTGTATCGAAGCACCCCAGTGTTGTTGGGCGTGGGGCCACTGTGGCAATTTGTGATCAAGCATCGTCTGCCGTTTGATCTGCCGTTGTCATGGAAGAAAGAGTGGCTGAGCGTGATCTGGAACAATCTCATGATCGTCGTTATCGGCGGATTGCTGGGTTGGTTCATCGGCTGGCACAAGGTGTTGATGGTGCAACTACCGATCATGTTGATCGCCGGCGCACTCGGCGTCTGGCTGTTTTATGTGCAGCACCAGTTTGAGAATGCTTACTGGCGCCGAGATGCCGAATGGGACGCGGGTGAGTCAGCGGTTGCCGGTAGTTCCTACTTCGACCTGCCGCTTGCGTTGCATTGGTTCACTGGCAACATCGGCTATCACCATATCCACCACCTTGCCAGCCGCATTCCCAACTACCGGTTGCGTGAGTGCTTTGAATCGAGCCCGCTGCTGCAAGGCGCAACGCGCGTCACCCTGTTTTCCAGCCTGCGCTGCGCACGCATGAAACTTTGGGATGAGGAGCGGCAGCGCATGGTCGGATTTCCCAGGCAGCGCTCCGCGACCGCCTGATCCCGAGGGCATCGCATGCTGACCTGGTCAGCCTGCGCATTAATTTCCCAGACGCTTCCTCGCGGTCCGATCGGGCACGTTCCGCGTGCAGATCAGGTGCTGCGTGCTGCGGCGCGCCCTGTGCAACAACAATTGCCGGCAAACTTTGCCGAAGGGATTGCCGCGATGGTCGCCGCCGAGGAGGCCCCAAGCATGCTCGATCGGCTGGCGCCGGGGTTGTGTTTCGTAATCCTGCTGATCGCCGGTATCGCGACATCGGGTGAGTTTTTGCTCGGTCTCGCCCATCTGCTGGTCGATCTTGGATCGGGTTTGGGTGCAGACCGCGTACCTTGGTCCCTGCTGAGCACAGCGTTGCTGTCGTTGGCAGCAGTGGGTTTGTCGGATCGAGCGTTGCATAGCCGCCGATGTTAGGAACGGCTTTTTGATTCGACACTTGCGAGGGCGGTGTTCGCGCAGTCGGTGCATGCAGAATCGATATCAGCCGCGATGGTTCAGGCCATCGCGGCGTTGAAAATTGCGTTGCATTCCACCGCCATCAAGACCGAGAGTCCCGATGCGCTGACAGAGCGTTTCAGTCAGCCCAACCGCAATCCTGGCCCTGATTTTTTTTCTCAAGCCATCCCATCAGCGGTGCGAAGTAGTCGATGATTGCTCTGGCGTCCATCTGCTCTGTGCCGGTGAGCTCCTTCAGGGTCGGCTGCCACGGTTGCGACGCGCCCTTCTGTAGCATCGACCAGAAGCGCTTGCCGGCCTCTGGATTTCCGTAGATCGAACATTCGTGCAGCGGTCCCTTGTGGCCAGCGGCATCGCATAGCGCCTTCTGAAACTGGAACTGAAGAATCGCCGCGAGGAAGTAGCGCGTGTAGGGCGTGTTGCCGGGCACGTGGTATTTGGCGCCCGGATCGAAGTCTTGCTCGCTGCGCGCAACTGCGGGCGCCACGCCCTGGTATTTGGCACGCAGGTCCCACCATGCCTTGTTGTAGTTTTCCGGGCTGACGCGGCCGGAGAAAACACCCCAGCGCCACTGATCGATCAGCTTACCGAACGGCAGGAAGGCGACTTTGTCCAGTGCGAGTTTCATCTGCTCGTTGATGACTGCCTCGTTGCTGACATTGGGCGTGCCCACCAGACCGACGCTGTTGAGGTACTTGGGAGTCAGCGACAGCACTACTGTGTCGCCGATGGCCTCGTGGAAGCCGTCATGAGCGCCAGTCTGAAACAGCGGCGGAAGGTGGTTGTAGGCGAGGTAGTAGTAGACGTGTCCGAGTTCATGATAAATCGTCGTCAGTTCGTCCTCGGTCGGTGCGATGCACTGCTTGATGCGCACGTCGCCGAGAAAATTCATGTCCCAGGCACTGGCATGACAGACCACGTCGCGGTCGCGCGGCTGGATGAACTGGGTATTGCTCCAGAACGATTCTGGAAGTTTTGGCATGCCCAGTGAAGCATAGAAATCTTCGGCGAGGCGCGTCATCGTCTTGGCATGGGCGAGGTCTGCCGCACGACCGACCTCGACCAGTTGTTCGGGAGTGACATCCTTTCCAGCGGCCTGCTTGAGCCGTGCGAACTCGGCGTCGCGTTGTGCCTTGAGCGCACCGTTTACGTCCAGGCTCGATACCCCCGGATAGGGTTCCAGGATGTCGTAGATGTTGCCCCATTGTTGCGCCCACATATTGCCGGTCAGATGCGCCGGAATCATTTTTCCGACCGAACCTTTCTCGCCGTATTTTTCGACCAATTCGCTGCGCACATAGCAGTGCAATTGTTCATACAGTGGCTTGACCTGATCCCATAACCGGTCTGCCTCGACTTCGAATTCTGCCGGACTCATGTCGTAACCGGAGCGCCACATCTCGCCGACATCGGCGTAGCCCAGCTCCTTGCCGCCCTCATTGATCAAGCCGGCGAATTCCTGATAATCCTTGCGCATCGGGCGCGCGACATTGTGCCAACCCTGCCAGGCATCAAGCTGCGCGTTGTAGTCTTTGTGCTCAACCAAAACCTCTGACAGCTTGACCAGGTCGCGGCATTGGTCGCCGGATTCGCCGTCGCGGCAATACTTGCCAGCGCCATAGGCGCCTTCCATCTTGGTGCCCAGGGCGGTCAATCGCGAAAGTTTGGCCGGATCCCTGGGTGCCGGCATCGAGGTCGAGAGCTTCAACAGCTTCAGCGCACGCGACGTATCAGCAGATAGTGTCACGCCATCGAATTCGGTAGCCTTTTCCACGTTGCGCTTGAGTTCACCCAGTGCACGTTCATTGGCCTTGGCGGCGACCAACTGCGAGTCACCGTTGATATAGGTGAGAGAGAGCCAGGCGGCTGCAGTCTGCTCCGGATACTCGGCTTTGGCTTTGGCATTGATCGCCGCAATAAACTGATCGGCATCGGCCGCTGTCGGTGCTGCTTTTTCAAGTGCGGCTGCGTCGCCGCTGCGCGCAGGTTGAGTTTGGCAGGCAGACAGTGCCATGACGATGGCGGTAGCAAGAAAGGCGCGTTGCAAAGACATGATGATCCCCTTGAGCAATGGATAGTGCGGCACAGCGAAGTACTGATGGAGATGGGCCGGTCGGTGCGACTTTGTTCAGTCGTCGACAACCCAACCGCTGGGCGAAGGCTAGACTGCGCCCGTGGCAGTGGCAAGCCGCAGCGCGGGGATCGGTGAGGAATCCGCGCTGAGCAGCCCCCGATCGATCAGAAACTGGCGCGCATCTTCGGCGTCGTGGTCGAACCATGCGCGCGCTGATCCCAGGCGGAAGCTATAACCCCAGGCGTCCATGTCGACACACGCACGATCGAGTCCAAACCCGACAATCCGATCAGATAGCACCAACTGCAGCAAACAGGTGGCGTCCTCTTCGAGCTGGCAGTCGCTGGCGTCGGTATGCACGCGCTGGCGTATTGCCCGGGGCAGCAGAATGAGATGACAGGCTTCGTGCAGCAGTGAATGCACCGGCGTGTCGGCGCGCACGTAAACCTGATCGGCGATCACACCGGCCTCGGGCAACCCCCAGAAGCAGCCCGGAATGGGTGCGCGCTCACCGACTTCGATCAACTCGAGTTCATAGCTGTTGAGCAGCCTGCGCAGCAGATGAGGGTCAAGCGCTGCATAACGCAGGACGCGCTCGGCGCCGCTCATGGCGTCAGCGCGCGTTGACGACGCGTGCGGCAGGCGGTGCGTGCTGGATGCGTTCAGCGAGCCAGGGCAGGGCGGGCAAGGTGCCGGAACCACGCAGATAGGTGTCGCGCACGAACGGGTAGCTGCACAGCTCTTTCAACAACAGCCCAACACGGCGCCCATCAGCGATCGACTGCTGACCCACTTCACGGAACCCGTACGTGCCATGAAACAACACGGACGCGTCGTCGCGTGGCTCGAGGAAAATTTCGCAGGCGAGGTAAGGCGAGCGCAGTTCCGAATAGGTTTGCACGTCGGCATAGAAGATGCGGCCGAGACCATGGCGACGGTAGTTGGACGCGATCACGATACGGTCAATATAAATAAAATCCGCGTAACGCGACTTGAACCACTGGAAGTTGGAGCTGTCGTAGGCGACGTGCGGGCCCAGCGCAATCAGAAAACCGGCAAGATGGCCATCGATCTCGGCAACGCGGAAATACCCAGCGACCTCGAAGAAGTGACGCATCTTGTGCGCGTCCATCGGCAGAATGCTGGCGCCGGCATTGTTGTTCAGTGCGAGGACCTGATCGAGTTCCTGCTCGCGCATGTCGCGGATGATCAAAGCCATGGAGCTGTTCCAAGTCTGCTTGCAGTCCGAGCATTATGGCAGCAGTCGGTTACAGCGAAAGGTCTTGACACGTCGCGTAATGTGCGCGTCAGTTGTCTTCGGCCAGCGCGTCGACGTGCAGATGTGAGGGAGACCTTGGCTCCGAATGGTTATCGCTGCGGCGTATTGGGCGTTTGTAGGGTCCCGGCGCACCGCGCCTCGCCTCACCCCTGTCGTTGGTTTGGTATCACGGCACTCGACACCCGCCTATGATGTGGCTATGAGGCTGTCCCGATTTGAGCAGATGGATTGGTTGCGCTACGCAGGCCTGTTTACCCTGGCCTGCGTCGGCATGCCGCTGATCATCGACAGCTGGAATCTGTTGAGCCTCGATGTCATCGTGGCCTGGTTCCGCCGGGCAGCGATGCCTGAATCGATCGCGCGCGAAGAAGTCACGGAGCTGGTCGGTTGGTGGGTGTCGTACGCCGTCTTCGGCTTTTCCTATTGGTTTGCCACCGCCGATCTCGGCGCAGTGAAGTCGGCGTGGAAGCGGTTGCCGCTACTGGTCTCGATGAGCGCGGCCGCGGTTGCCATCAGCTGGTTCAGTCAAAGTGGGTTGTCGGGCATCTTGCTGATGGTGATTGCTGGTGTGTTGCCCTGGTTGTTACCGATCGGGGTGGCGGTGATCTGGTTGATCGCGCAGAATTTCAGCCTGCTTCCGACCTTTCTGGGTCTGGAGGACGCCACAGGCGAGCCTTTGTATTCCTGGTTCGATGCCATCCTGCAAAGCTTCCTGTACCTTGGGTTTTCCAGTTTTACATTTGCCACCTCGTACGTTACCAAGGGGCAGGCGCAGGCACGAGAAGAGCAGCGTCGCCTCAACGCCGAGTTGCGTGCGACGCGTGCCTTGCTCGCTGAATCCAGCCGCGTTGCCGAGCGAGTTCGCATCGCGCGCGAGCTGCATGATCTGGTTGGCCATCATTTGACGGCGCTGACATTGAACCTGGAGGTCGCCAGTCATCTGGTTGGCGGGGTGGCGCATGAAAAGGTGCGTCAGGCACAGTCGGTCGCCAAGTTGCTACTCTCGGACGTGCGCGAAGTGGTCAGTCAGCTTCGCGATGACTCGGATATCGATCTGGGGACTGCGCTGCGCACACTGGTCGAGGGCTTGCCGGCGCCCACCGTGCACCTGGATTTGCCGGCCCAGTTCCAGATTGACGATGCCAGGCACGCCCATGTGCTGCTGCGCTGCGCGCAAGAGACGTTGACCAATACCATTCGTCACGCGCGCGCCAGCAATCTGTGGTGGCGCTTTGCCATTGAGTTGCACGGCGCGGAAGTCGTATTTGAATCGCGAAACGATGGGGTCGGCGTGGAAGGCTTTACTGCTGGTAACGGTCTGATTGGCATGCAAGAGCGCGTTCGCGAAGTTGGCGGCAGCATGCAGGTCAATACCGCACCGGGGCGCGGTTTTTCGCTCCGGGTCTGGATTCCGATGGAGGTGAAGTGATGATTTCGGTATGTCTTGTGGACGATCAGACCCTGGTGCGCCAGGGAATTCGCAGCTTGCTGGAGCTGTCTGATTCGATTCGGGTGGTGGCCGAAGCGGCCGATGGCGCTCAGGCCATCGAGTTGATTCCGCGTGTGCGACCGAATGTAGTGCTGCTTGACATGCGCATGCCCAACCTTTCGGGACTCGATGTGCTCAAGCAACTCACCGCGCGTGGCGAGTTACCGCCGACAATCATCCTGACCACTTTCGACGATGAGCAGTTGGTACTGGCCGGGCTGAAGGCGGGAGCCAAGGGCTATCTGCTCAAAGACGTTTCGCTGGACCAGTTGGTGGATGCGGTAAAAACAGTTGCGGCCGGGCGCACACTGGTTAAACCGGCAGTTACGCAGCGATTGCTTGCTGGTCTGGAACATATGCACAACCAGTTCGCCAGCCTCGATCAGCCCGATCCACTCACTGACCGCGAAACCGAGATACTGCGGCTGATGGCCGGGGGCTACAGCAACAAGGAGATCGCCAATTCTCTGGGCGTGGCCGAGGGGACGGTGAAGAATCACGTATCCAACATCCTCTCCAAGCTTGGGGTTCGCGATCGAACCCGCGCCGTCTTGAAAGCTTTTGAGATTGGAATTGTCTGACCCAAGGCCGGAGCGCCGCGTTGGCGGCGTTCCAGGGTCGCAAGCACGAGACGCGACACAATGCAAGCTACGCTAGCGATAGCCTCCGCCACAAAGGTTCAGTAATATCCCCGTGCTTACCTGCCCACGGTGTCGACTCCCATGCTCCGATTATTTGAAATTATCCTCGCCGTCTTGCTCGTACTCACCTTCTTCCTGGTGGTGGGACTGTTCCTTCCAAAGACCGCCCGCATTCAGCGCACGATCGAAGTCGGCAACCCGATTTCGCATGTCTACGACACGCTGAATGGGTTTCACCGTTTCAACGACTGGAGTCCGTGGCACGCCAATGACTCGGCCATGCATGTCAATGTCAGCGGCCCCACGTTTGGTGTGGGTGCCAAGCTCGACTTCACAGCCTCCGCGGGCGGCAGCGCCGGCGTGGGTAGCCTGGAGATCAGCGAAAGTGAACTGAACGAGTCCGATGCGGTGGTGCGCATGGACTTGATCGCCGATTGGGTTGGCACCAATAAGCGCTCGACTTTCCGTCTGGTGCAGGATGGCAAGACTCGCGCCATCAACGTGCAATGGGATGTGCGGGTTGACTACGGCTGGAACATTCTCGGTCGCTACAACGGTATGTACCTCGATGGATCGCTTGGCGAAGACATGGAGGAGTCGTTGGCCAGACTCGCCAGCTTCATGGCGACCGTACCGGCGGTTGACTACAGCCAGTTGTCGGTAGAGGAAGTTGACCGTGTCGGTGGGCCGCTTCTGTATGTCGGCGGCGGTGTGCCCTCGGCTCCGCGCAAGTGGGATGACGAAGCATTGCCGCTGATGGAGCGCTCCTGGAAACAGGTCGAAGACTTCATGCGCGAAAAGAACATCGTCGCCACCGGTGACAAGCTGCGCATCATCAACATCGTCGGCGATGAAGCGGTCGACGCGAGCATGGCTTACCCGGTCGCAGCACTGAACATCGCGCCCACTGGCAACGTGCGCATCGGTACTGCGTACACAGGTAAGGCACTCAAGGTCCTCTACAAGCGCAATCGCGCTGGCATATTTGCGCCGCGCGGTCCGCGTGAAGCACTCCGCGCTTATGCCATGACGCATGCCTATGAGTTCACCTGGGACGGCGCTGGACAGTTTGACGAATGGGTTACCGATGCCGACGAAGACGGCTTCCCGGTTACTCGGGTTTATTTGCCGATCACCCACAAGAATTGATCGCAGCCAGACCTGATCGCCCCGCCCAGAGCGGGGCGATCCATTTGCGCAGGCGCGGCATGCGTCATCATGGGTCGGGCGTACGCTGTGTGTGCTTCTTGCGCATGCATTCTTCTGGAACTTTTACGCGACTGGAAGGTCTGCTTGCGGCCCTCTTGAAATTTTCGGTCGCGTCCCTACACCGCGCAACGGTTGGCGATTTCGCGGGGCGCTACCCTTACCTATCCACAGACAATAGAAGTATCCAATGATTGAGACACGCGATCTTTGCAAACGCTACGGCGATTTGAAGGCTGTCGACGGAATCAGCTTTAAGGTGGAGCCTGGACAGGTGCTGGGTTTTCTCGGCCCCAACGGCGCCGGAAAATCCACAACCATGAAAATGATCGCCGGATTTCTGACGCCCACCTCGGGCAGCGCTTCGGTCTGCGGATTTGATGTGCAGGCGCAACCGCTGGAGGCCAAGCGAATGCTCGGGTATCTGCCTGAAGGCGCTCCTTCCTACGGTGAAATGACGGTGGCGGGATTCCTGCAGTTCATCGCCGACGTTCGTGGCCTGGATGGCGATGTGCGTCGCCGCGGGATCGATAATGCGGTTGGCAGACTGAGCCTGACCAGCGTCATGGGGCAAACCATCGACACATTGTCAAAGGGATTTCGACGTCGTGTCGGACTTGCTCAAGCAATCCTGCACGATCCGAAAGTGTTGGTGCTGGACGAGCCGACCGATGGACTGGACCCGAATCAGAAGCATGAGGTTCGCGCGTTGATTCAGACCATGAGCCGCGACAAGACCATCATTGTGTCGACCCATGTCCTGGAAGAAGTTCACGCGGTATGCAGCCGCGCCATCATCATTGCCGATGGCAAGGTGTTGGCCGATGACACGCCGCAGGGGTTGGAGGCGCGTTCGCGCTATCACCAGGCAGTGTCGCTGAGTACCGAAAATCCCAAGGCGGCGCAGGAGTTGCTTACGCGCATTGGTGATGTCGCTGCCGTCGAGATCGATCCGCAAGACGGTCGTGTCACCGCGTTTCCGCGCAAGGGCAAGCCAATTTTTCAGGCGGTCACCGATGCGCTCAAACAGGGCAATTTTCCATTTAGTGAGATCGCGCTTGAGCAGGGCCGACTCGACGAAGTATTCCGTCAGATCACCCAGCCGCGCAAAGTGGCAGCAGTCACCAAGCAGGAGGCAGCATGAGCAGCGCCCGCAAAAACCTCATCAGCATTCTGACGCGGCGTGAGTTGAAGAGCTATTTCGCCACGCCGGTGGCCTATGTATTCATCGTGATCTTTCTGGTGCTGTGCAAGGCGTTCACGTTTTATCTGGGCGACTTTTATCAGCGCGGTCAAGCTGATCTGCTGCCGTTCTTCAATTTCCTGCCCTGGCTGTTTCTCTTCTTGATTCCGGCGATCTCGATGCGGCTCTGGGCCGAGGAGCGCAAGTCGGGCAGTATTGAACTGCTGCTGACACTACCGGTGAGCATGTGGCAAGCGGTTCTAGGCAAGTTTCTGGCAGCCTGGATCTTTACCGGCATCGCCTTGGCGTTGACGTTTCCGATCTGGATTACGGTCAACTACCTGGGTGATCCCGACAACGGCGCCATCCTCGCTGGTTACTTCGGTAGTTTCCTCATGGCCGGAGCGTTCCTTGCAGTGGGCAGCTGCCTGTCGGCCTTGACACGCAACCAGGTCATTGCCTTCATCCTCACCGTAGTTGTCTGCTTCGCGCTCATGCTGGCCGGTTGGCCAATGATTCTTGAAGGCATTCGCGGCCTTGGATTTCCGCAGAGCGTTGTCGACGCAATCGCCGGGCTCTCGTTCCTGACGCACTTTGCGGCGATCAGCAAAGGCGTGATCGATCTGCGCGACCTCCTCTATTTCCTGTTGATGATCGGCTTCTGGCTTTATGCCAGCGTGGTGGTCATCGACCTGAAGAAAGCTGACTGAGGATGATGCCCATGAAAATCAATCGAAAAGCATTGACCGGCAGCTCACTCGCGATTGTTGGCGTGTTGCTGATCGCGGTACTGGTGTTGTCCAACGTGCTACTGCGCGGTGCGCGACTGGATCTGACCGAGAACGGCCTCTACACGCTTTCCGACGGCACCGGTGAGGTGCTCAAGGAAATCCAGGAACCGGTGAACCTGTATTTCTATTTCTCCGATCGGGGCACTGCCAAGATTCCGATGATCCGCACCTATGCGACGCGGGTGCGGGAGATGCTCGAAGAGATGGCTTCGCGCAGCGGCGGCAAACTGCGTTTGAAGGTGATTGATCCACTGCCGTTCTCCGAGGATGAAGATCGCGCGTCCGGCTTCGGACTGCAGGCCGTGCCCGCTGGCGCGGCCGGGGAGACGATCTACTTTGGACTTGCCGGCACCAATTCGACCGATGGACAGTCGGTGATTCCATTTTTCCAGCCGGACAAGGAAGCGTTTCTTGAATACGATGTGGTCAAGCTGATCCACAGTCTGGTAATCGGCAAGAAGCCGGTGGTGGGTGTCATCAGCGGCATCAGCATGGCCGGCGGATTCGACGCGGCCACCCGGCAAACGCGCGATCCCTGGTCGGTGTACCAGGAACTGAGCGACATGTTCGATCTGCGCCTGATCAATGCCGATGGCACCAACAGCATCGATAGCGAGATCGAAACTCTAATCCTCGTCCACCCCAAAGGGCTGAGCGAAGAAATTCAGTATGCTATCGATCAGTTCGTTCTGCGCGGTGGCCGCCTGGCGGTGTTCGTCGATCCGCACGCGGAGATGGATCAATCTGGCAACGATGTGGATGATCCGAACATGGCGCGCTTTGCCAGCAAGTCTTCGGACCTGCCGGTATTGTTCAAGGCTTGGGGTGTTGAGTATGACCCGAGCAAACTGGTGTTCGACGCCGGCAACGCCCTTCCTATCCAGGCTTCGCCTTCCGGTCCACCGGTGCGGCATTTGGCCATCCTGGGCCTGGGCAAGGACAGTCTGAATCGCGATGAACGCGCCACCGCACAATTGACCAATCTCAATTTTTCGACGACCGGGCAATTCACGCTCGCTGAGGGCTCAACGTTGAAGTTGATCCCGTTGGTGCAATCGAGCGGAGACTCGATGCTGGAGCCGGTCGAGCGCATCAAATTCGAGATGGATCCGGCGCGCTTGTACGATGGCTTCAAACCCGGAAACCAGCATTTGGTGCTTGCCGGTCGTCTCGATGGAAAGCTCAAGACCGCCTTCCCGCAACGTACCGGGGGCGAGCACCTGGCTGAGTCCAAAGATGTCGTGCATATCTTGCTTATCGCTGATACCGACGTACTGACCGATCGACTGTGGGTTCAAGTACAAAACTTCTTTGGACAGAAAGTCATGAACGCGTTCGCCAACAACGGCGATTTTGTGATCAATGCCATTGACGATCTGGCCGGGTCCAGCGCGCTGATCAGTATTCGAGGTCGTGCCAGCTCGGCGCGCCCGTTCACTACTGTGGAGGCGATCAAGCGGCGTGCAGACCAGAGCTTCAGGCTCAAGGAGCAAGAGTTGCAGCAAGAACTGGATGAGACCGAGCGCAAACTGACCGAGTTGCAAAGTGGCAAGGAAGTGTCCGCCGCTATGATCATGTCGCCGGAGCAGCAGGCCGAGGCGCTGAAATTCCAGGGACAAAAAGTGCGCATCCGCAAGGATCTGCGCCAGGTTCGACGCCAGCTCGATGCCGACATCGAACGCCTCGGCAATTGGCTCAAAGTCATCAATATTGCGTTGGTGCCGCTGCTATTGACGCTGGCTGCGCTTGGATTCCATTTTTGGCGCAGGCGCCGGACGACTGCACTCTGAGGACGCGACCATGAATCAACATCAATGGGTCAAATTGTTGGCGGCGACTGCCGCGGTGGTTGGATTGGCGTACTGGGTCAATACCAGTCGCGAGCCCCAGGTATCGCAAGAGGCTGGCGGTGCGCCGTTGGTTGCCGGGATGAAGGCATCGATCAATGCGGTTACGCAACTGCGCGTCGTCGCTGCGGGCGACAAGACGCTCGTTACTTTGGACAAAAACGAGACCGGCTGGACCGTGGCCGAACGCGATGGTTATCCGGCGGACATCGAGAAAGTGCGCGAGTATTTGCTGCGTCTTGCCGATTCCACACTGCTTGAAGCGAAGACCTCGACCGAAGCCTTGTACGCAAAGCTGGGCGTTGAAAACGTCAGTGCGGACACTGCCAAGGGCCAGCGTATTGAAATCTCGGGACTCAAGACCCCGCTCAAGCTCATTGTCGGAAATTTCAACGGGCAAGGCGGCTCTGGCACGTTTGTCCGGCGCAATGACGAGACCCAGACTTGGCTTGCCAAGGGCACCTTGACGCCTGAGATGTTGCCTGCCAACTGGCTGCAGAAAGCGCTCATCGACCTACCGTCCGCGCGCATTCAGCGCGTCCAGATCGATGTGGCCGACAACCAGCTTGTGGCGCAGAAGGCGACCCCCGTCGATGCCAATTTTCAGATCGACAATGTGCCCAAAGGTCGCGAGTTGAATTCGGCATTCGAGGGCAATGGTTTGGCTGCCGTACTGTCGGGTCTGCGCTTCGAGGATGTGAAGAAAGCGTCTGCCGACGAATTGAGCGCGGCCAATGCCACCATCAAGGCGCGCTATCAAACCTTTGATGGTCTGGTGGTAACCGCGCTAGCGCGCAATGTGGATGACAAAAACTGGGTGAGTTTCGCTGCGGAGATCGACCCGGTGATCGCGGCAACCAGTATCTTGCAACAGCAGGAGCAGGCACACGTGGATTACGAGTCTGCCAAGAAGGCGCAGGTAGACGCCGCGGCCAATCAGTCTGCGCAGGAAGGCAAGGAAACTGTAGAAGTGCCGCCGCCGCCCACCGAACCACTGGCGATGAGCGACGCGAACAAAGACCGGGCCGAGCGCATGCAGAAGCTGGAGCAGGAAGTCCGCGACCTGAACGCGCGCTTCAATGGTTGGCTCTACTCCCTGTCGCCGTTCACCTATTCGAGTATGAGTCGCAAGATCGATGACCTGTTGAAGCCGGAGTCGCCGGAAGCTTGAGCGCACATTATCGCGAGAGCAGTCTTGGGAGCGTGGCTGTGGCCGCGCCTCTCAAGCCTGGGCCAGGTCTATTGCAATAAGTCCGACGACAGCGCGATTTTCGTTTGAGGCCTGTTGCCGCGTTATTCGATGGTGCACTGCACTCACTTTGGTTGCGTGGGCAGTGCATAATCCTCCGACCGAATGATCGGTATTGGGAGGGAACCATGAATCCTGGCAATGTCACGCGTGTATCGCGTCTATCAGCACTGTTTGTCGCCATCGCGGCTGCCTTCGCCGCTGCACCGGCAGTGTCCCAGACCATCGTGGCCGACGGGCTACGCGCTCCGGCCATTCTTGATATCGATGCAGCGGGCGTGCCGCTGATTCGGGCTGCCAATGACTATGATGCTGCCTATCTGCTTGGCTATGTGCATGCGCGCGACCGCCTGTTCCAGATGGACTACACGCGCCGCGCTGCGAGTGGCACTCTGGCTGAGCTGGTGGGCTCGGCGGCACTGGCCAATGATGTGCAATTGCGGACATTGGGACTGCGCCGCGCTGCGCAAACTTCCTGGAGTGCCGTTGACCCGGAATTGCGCGGTCAACTCAAGTCCTACGCCGCCGGGGTAAATTTCTACGTACGAACGCACGCTTTGCCGGCGGAGTATGGGGCATTGGAATTGACCCAATTCGAACCCTGGGCTCCGGTCGACTCGCTGGTAATCGGCAAGATCCTCGCGTTCCAGCTCAGTTTTGATCTGGATATCGATTACACCCTGCGTCTGGGCGCCTATCAGCAAGCCGGTGCAGCCGGAGGATTCAATGGTCAGGCGCTTTTTTTTGAGGACACGCATCGCGTGCAGCCCTTTGACAATCGTGTATCGATCAGCAACTTTGTGCCGTCTGTGCAGAACGTCGACGCTGCCGCCAAGTCACTCAGCGACGAAGTACCGCTAGTCAGCGCCGAGATGATGGCTCTGGCACAAGATGTGCGCAGCAAGATCGAGAATAACCCGTGGATCGCACCGACGTTGCGCCCGCGCGAAAATCGCGGCGGCAGCAACTGGTGGGTGGTATCGGGCGATGAGACCGTATCCGGTAAACCCATCCTGGCCAATGATCCCCATCTCTCGTTGGATATGCCGGCGATCATGCACGAGGCGCATATAGTATCCACCGACAGCCGCTACGCGACGCCGATGAATGTCTCTGGTCTGGCACCTCCAGGTACGCCGTCAATCCTGCTCGGTTGCACCGAGAAATTCTGTTGGGGTCTGACCACCAATCCGTTGGATGTGGCCGACACTTATCAAGAGCCACTGCGCTTCAACACATTTGGAGTTCCCACCGCCACCGTCTACAAAGGCGTGGAGGAACCATTGCAGTGGGTGTTCCAGAGTTACTACGTGAATCAACTTGATGGCATTGCGGACAATGCAAAACGCGATCCCAGCATCGGTTATACCAATGGCGGGCTTAGCTTGTTGGTGCCAAGACGCAACAACGGTCCGATACTTTCAATCCAGGGCAGTAGTGGTCTCTCGGTGGCCTACACCGGATGGGGTGCAACCCACGAGCTGGATGCAATTCGACGCATCAATCGTGCGAGCAACTTGACCGAGTTTCGCGGTGCGTTGGAGTACTTCGATGTCGGTTCGCAAAACTTCGCCTATGCCGATACCGATGGCAATATCGCGTACTTCTCCACCGCCGAGACACCCGTACGCGAGGATCTGCAGACACTCAACGCGATCGATGGCGCGCCACCATTCCTGATCCGGGACGGATCGGGTTCGCGCAAAAACGAATGGTTGCCGGTGACCCACCGTCAGCCCAACCAAGCGGTGCCGTTCGAAGTGCTGCCGGCCAGCGAAATGCCGTTCACCATCAACCCGTCCAGCCACTACATCGCTAACGCCAACAACGATCCGATTGGGAACACGCTGGACAACAACGCATTCAACCAGCTGCGTCCAGGTGGTGGTCTCTACTATCTGAATTTCGCCTACTCCAGCCTGCGCATGGGCCGCGTCGACCGGATGATGCAATCGCTGATTGCGCGCGACACCAAGATCACCATCGCAGACATCCAGCAGACGCAGGCAAATGCGCAGCTACTGGACGCAGAACTGGTCGCGCCGCATTTGATCAACGCGTTCAACCGCGCACAGGTTTCAACTTATCGACCGTTGGAAGAAGTGTATGCCGATACACGGGTGCGCGAGGCGATGACGCGTTTGTCGCGCTGGGACTTCTCCTCGCCCACCGGCATTCGCGAGGGCTTTGATCCGGGCGACAATCCGCTCGCTCTGACCGACCCGACCCAGAGCGAAATCGACGCGTCGGTCGCAGCGACGATCTTCTCGGTCTGGCGTGGCCAAGCAGTGCGCAACATCATCGATGCCACCATGACGCGTATAGGTCTGGGCGCGGCATTGCCTGGCTCAACCGAAGCCTATGTCGCACTCAAGCACCATCTGGACAGCTTTCCTGCACGCCACGGTGTTGGTGCCTCTGGAGTGAATTTCTTTCAGCGTGTGGGCGCGCCGACTGCAGAGGATGCCCGTGACGCACTGCTGCTCATCGCGTTGCAGGATGCGCTGAACCTGTTGGCTCGCGATGAGTTCGCAGCGGCATTCGCCAACTCGACCAACCAAAACGATTATCGCTGGGGCAAGTTGCATCGCATCGTGTTCGATCACCCACTCGGTGGGCCGTTCAATATCCCGGGGCCCGGCCTCTACGGCCTCACCAACCTGGCGCCCAACCTGTTGGGCGTGGCGCGTCAAGGCGGTTACGAGTCGGTCGATGCGTCGAGCCATAGCACTCGCGCCAACAGTGTCAATGGCTTCATGTTTGGCAGCGGTCCGGCGCGCCGCTTTGTCGGTGAACTGACCACACCCATCGCCGCCGTGCAAGCCTATCCAGGCGGACAAAGCGGGTTGCTGGGCAGCGACCTGTATATCTCGCAACTGCCGTTATGGTTGGTGAACGGGTACAAACCATTGCCGATCGACTCGGCCGCGCATGCGGCGGCGGCGGTCGACAAGTTTGAATTCGTGCCACTGCCTTGAGCGAGACATCAACGCCGAGCAACGAAGTCGACAGGCCGCGCGGACCGTTCCCGCGCGGCTTTGATGTCGTTCAGGCCCGGCGCGCGCTTGCGCGTCGGGATAAGGCTTTGGCAAAGTGGATGCGCGACATCGGCATCATTGAGACTGGCTGGCATCAACGCTTTGATCCCGTCGACGCGTTGGCCAATTCGATTCTGTATCAGCAGTTGTCCGGCAAGGCGGCGGCCACCATTGTCGGCCGTGTGCGCGAGCGTTGGTGCGGCGGCGGGCGCATGACTCCCGATCAGCTTGACGCTGCGCCGGTGCAGGGGTTGCGCGATTGCGGTGTGTCGTTCAACAAGATTGCCGCGCTGAAAGACCTGGCCGTGAAGGCGCGTACTGGCGTGGTGCCCAAGGCCGCGCAGCTGCGCTGGTTGCATGATGATGAACTGGTGGAGCGCCTCACTGCGGTTCGCGGCATTGGTCGCTGGACGGTGGAGATGATGCTGATCTTCCGGCTCGGTCGGCCGAACGTGCTGCCAGTGGATGATCTGGGCGTGCAGAAGGGTGTGCAGATCTTGCTCGGTCTGGACGACTTGCCCAAGGCACGCACGATGCACGAATTGTGCGCACACTGGGCGCCGCATCGCACCCTGGCCAGCCTCTACATGTGGCGCATTGCGGACCTGCCGAAGCCGGTGAAGCCATGACATGAGGAAAGGTCTGAATAAGTCACCACTGCGTATTCGCCACACTGCTTATTGCTTGCCAAACCCCGCTCTCAACAGCGGAGCTGGTCGCTCTCAACAGCGGAGCTGGTCGCTCTCAACAGCGGAGCTGGTCGCTCTCAACAGCGGAGCTGGTC